>CBDUBP010000194.1:0-5193 GCA_965365415.1 uncultured bacterium
CTGCCATTTCATTCCACAAGCTTTGATACTTCACAATTTGCCGCCGACAATAAACTGTCGATTCAGGTTGCGGCGCGCCAGCTCAGGTACATGTGGTTTGATGAATTACTGAAAAATGAACAGCTCGACTACATTCTGACTGCACATCATGCCGATGACAATCTAGAAACCTTCATCATTAACTTTTCGCGCGGGACAGGAATCGACGGCCTGACCGGAATACCTGAACAAAACGGTTCGATCGTAAGGCCTTTTTTGATTTTTTCGCGTGAAGAGATCATCGAATACGCCGAGAGAAACAAAATTGAATGGCGGGATGACTCGAGTAATTTATCGGAAAAATATCTTCGCAATAAGATCCGAAGCAGGATTATTCCGGAACTGAAGTCGCTTAATCCCAACTTTCTTGAAGGCTTCACGGAAACGCTTTTACATCTGCGGCAATCCAAATCATTGATCGAGGATGCATCGGCTTTCGCGTTTAGCAAGGTCGCGATAAATTCAGCAGACAAAACGATATTTAAGATAGCCGAATTAAAACAGCTTCCGAATTATAAAGCTTATCTCTATCAATGGCTGAAGGATTTTGGATTTTCCGCATGGCACGACATCTATAGCCTGCCAGATTCCCAGACCGGGAAAAAGATATTTTCCAATGAGTTCATGCTTCTCAAAGATCGCGAGATCTTGATCCTGACCCGCATCATTGAGTCGGACCAGCGTGAATACATCGTCGATAGAAGTGGCTTTAATGAGTCGCCCGCTACGCTTTTTATCACCGAATCCGACAATATCGATAATCGTGGCAATGATTGTATATTTGTGGACGCCGGAAAATTGCGATTTCCGCTGACGCTTCGCAAATGGCGCGAGAATGATGCTTTCCATCCGTTTGGGATGAAGGGGACGAAGCTCGTCAGCAAGTATTTTAAAGACGAAAGAATGTCGGCAGTCGACAAAGCCGGCGTCTGGATACTATGCAGCGGCGATGATATCGTTTGGATCGTAAACCACCGGGCGGACGATCGATTTAAGGTGACTCCTGAAACTAAAACCATATATAAGATTACAACTTCATCATGAAAAAATTTCTTTTGCTTCTTTTGCTGGTCACGGGATTCAACAGTTTATTCGCTCAGATCCTCGATCCGGTAAAGTGGAAATCACGGACTGAAAAAATATCGGATACCGAATTCAACCTGGTTTTCGAAGGCAAAATAGAAGATGGATGGCATGTTTATTCCCAGTACACTCCCGACGGCGGACCGCTTCCGCTGGAACTGATCTTTCCCGAAACAAAAGGCTATTCGATCGTCGGAAAAGCTGCTGAAAGCCCGTTCAAGAAACAGTTCAATGATGTTTTCGGAGTTGATGAATACTATTTTGAGAAGACGGTTACGCTGAAACAGAAGATCAAAATAAAAGATCCGTCGATCGGCGCGATAAAAGTCAGCCTGAATTACCAGGTGTGCAAGGAATCCTGCATCAATCAGGAAAAGGATTTTACGTTCGGGATACCAAAAATTGAAAATGCTGCGGTAGTTGAAGTCATTGATACGGTATCAGTCGATACTGTCGTGGCTGCCGCCGATACAACCACAACCGTCGCCGAAGTGCCTCAAAAGAAAATTGAATCCATCGATGAGGAAACGGAAGATCGGGGCGGATTATGGAGCATTTTCTTTATCTCATTCCTTGGCGGATTTGCGGCATTGCTTACTCCGTGCGTGTTCCCTATGATCCCGATGACGGTCAGTTTCTTCACAAAACAAAGTAAGACAAAAGCAGCGGGAATCAGGAATTCATTCCTTTATGGTATATCGATCATCCTGATATACGTCCTTTTGGGCTCGGTCATTACGGCAATTTTTGGTGCAAGCGCACTGAATGAACTGTCGACGAATGTCTGGTTTAACCTGATATTTTTTATACTTCTCGTGATTTTCGCAGTTTCATTCCTCGGTGCTTTCGAGATTGTACTTCCACATAAATGGGTAAATAAGGTCGACCGTCAGGCCGATCGGGGCGGAATTGTCGGAATACTCTTCATGGCACTGGCCTTGGCGATCGTATCGTTTTCGTGTACCGGGATCATCGTTGGCGACCTGCTTGTGATCGCAGCTTCCAAAGGCGGGATCGCGCCTGTTGTTGGAATGTTCGGTTTTTCGCTTGCGCTGGCACTTCCTTTCATGCTGTTTGCAATGTTCCCGGGATGGCTGAATTCACTCCCTAAATCTGGTGGGTGGCTCAATACCGTCAAGGTTTCGCTTGGATTTTTGGAGCTCGCACTCGCACTCAAATTCCTGTCAAATGCCGATTTGGTTCTCCAGCTGCATTTACTCGAACGCGAGACGTTCCTGGCCATATGGATCGTGATATTTGCCGTTTGGGGTTTTTATCTTTTAGGGAAGATACACATGCCACACGATTCTCCGCTTCCATACATATCGGTGGGACGGATGCTGCTCGCGCTGATCGTCTTTTCGTTTACCATTTATATGATACCCGGATTATGGGGCGCTCCGCTGAAACTGATCAGCGCATTCCCGCCGCCGCAAACGTATTCCGAAAGTCCTCATGGCTTCGGCAGCGAGGCATCTGCAAACATACAATCGTTGCCTGAAGGCGCTGAGTACGGTCCGCACGGCATCGTCTCCTTTACCGATTATGACAAAGGCCTTGCTTATGCGAAACACATCGGCAAGCCCGTAATGATCGATTTTACGGGATATGCCTGCGTCAACTGCCGCAAAATGGAAAACAATGTGTGGTCGGATGAGCAGGTTTTAAAAATCCTGAAAACGCAGCTTGTAGTGATTTCGCTATATGTTGACGATAAAAGAAAACTGCCCGAAAATGAACAATACGTTTCAAAAAACAGCGGCAAAAAAGTCGTGACGATCGGAAATAAATGGACGGATTTCATCATCACGAAATACCAGACCAACACGCAGCCATTTTATGTTTTGATCGACCATGATGAGAATAAGCTCGTCAAGCCGGTCGGTTATACGCCCGATATCGCAGAATATCGGCAGTGGCTTGAAAGCGGGATCGATAAATTCAAATCCAATTAATCTTCTTCTTCCAGCTGGAAGATTTCCTCGACCGGTTTTTTAAAATAGGAGGCAAGCTTTAGCGCCAGCACTGTCGACGGTACATATTTGCCTTTTTCCATCGCGTTGATCGTCTGGCGGCTGACCTGGATTTCCTTCGCCAGCATTTCCTGCGAGATATTTGCGATGGCGCGAAGTACTCTTAAGTTATTCTTCATCGCTCGCGGATTTGTTCAGACGGTAAAGCATCAGGTGGAAACGGATCAGGAAAAAGAACAGCAAAGTGAATACGTTTGCAGTCAGCACGTCGAAATAGAACGTTCCGTAAACAAATAATGTTGCAAAGATCATCACTCCAAAGTTGAAATAGACTGCCCAAACCAGGCTTTCATAGCGAATCTGCGCAATCAGTTCATCTTCATTCCGCAATTTTGAGAATCCGGCAAGCAGCCCGCCGACAATCAGCAGGATCAGCAGAATTTCATCCGCAACCGGGTTTTCAATGACGGTCAGGAAGGTCGTATCGCCCATGATTCCATTATCGAAAATTGCAAAGACCTTGGTTTGGAGGCTTTGTTCAAAATCATAATCGATGAATCTGAGGATTATCGCTGTGATCAGCGATGGGATAAACAAGAGCAATCCAAGAATCCTGAATTGCCTCGGAAATAGAAAATGTGTTTTCATTTGGAAAGATAATTTGACCAAATGTAAAGCATACTTTACAAATAGACAAATATATTTTCCTTTTTCTCTTTAGTGTTTAAGCTGGGCTTCAAACTCATGAAGATATTGTGCCAGATGAAAACCGTCAACCAGGCCATGGTTCGCTTCAATCGAAACCGGCAGATACATCTTCTCATTCTTTATTGAATATTTTCCGAAGGTAATTTTCGGTACACTTTCTTTATTGTCATTGTTGGTCGGATGAAGTAATGAGGTAAAACTTTTCCACGGGAAAGTTGAGTATCTGATCAGATCCTTTTTGATGGCGTCATTATTCAAACGCAATCCACCTGAGGATTTTACGAGTTCGATCTCACTTTTGAGCTTGTTATAAAACTCATCGAAATCCGGTGTGAACGGAATAAATGCAAAACCGAATGTTCCGTCTTCCCGTCCTATTGTCGTGCCTGCGTGGATCGTGCCGAACTTAACAACCTGGTCATTTACAATTCGGTATTTAAGTTCTTCTACCGAATTTACTGCAGCAGTGGACTTATGCAGATAATAAGCGAAAAATGAATATCCGTGTTTTTTTGATGTTTCATATGCCTTTGTACATTCGACTTCAGTAACAACACCAAAATACGGATTGGCCATACTTGAGAAAAACTCAAAATGTTCGCGCCGGTTCCAGTTCACAGTGTCTACGATCTCCATGTCGGGTTCTTGATTCGGAATTTACGCAACCAATATTGAACTTCTAACATCTGACATCACATTAATTAAGCACGTGTCGGCTAAGGATCTTATAAACTTCATTAATGTTGTCGCCGCCTTTGCCGAAATGCTTTACGATGGGCGCATCTTCATTTGCGAGCCAGATTTTCAGTTCGGCATCGAGATCAAGAATTCCTGCGCTTTCCTTTGAGAATTTTTTAATGCTGTGATAAGGGATTGACAGATAATCGACTTTGGTTCCGACCAATTGTTTTTCGGCCATGATCAGCCTTTTATTGGTAAAGATGAACATGTCTCGAATCAGTTTGAAAGCTTTTTCGATAATCTCGCCTTCAATAAGCAAGGGCTCGAATTCCTTTGAGATGTTTTCGATTGTAACTTCCGAAGCATTGCCCAGGATTGCGTTAAAAATTCCCATGATTTCAGTTTTTTAATTGATGTTCAAAGATACGATTTGGCCGATGAGCGTTCGATTTCCTTAACGTAGATTTATATTGATTTTTTTTATGATCTGCTGTGGTAAAACCGCATTGACCGGCGATTTGCCAATGGTAGATTTGTTAAAACAGAATTCTGATGCTGGTCAAGGTTTTTGGAAGTGCGGTTTTCGGGGTCGATGCTACCACGATCACGATTGAAGTCAACATGGACAAAGGCATCGGTTATCATCTTGTCGGCCTGCCTGACAATGCCATCAAGGAAAGCTGTTACCGAATTGCCGCCGCGCTGAAGA
>CBDUBP010000195.1:0-5181 GCA_965365415.1 uncultured bacterium
TCCCTGAAGTTCGATAAGCGTATTAAGATTGTCGTCGTCAAGGGCTTCGGAGATAGTCATTTCGCGTACAAGCTCATCCTCATCGACGCGGGTGCACGAAGGAATTACGCTTTTTTCATAATCGAATATCGAAATACGGCCTACTTCACCTTCGAAGAGCGCTCCGATCTTTAATGAACCGTCAACATGCGCATAGTAGAGGCTGTCCATGATCACATAAACCTTGCGGCCCGGAATGAACTTAGCGCCAAATAGAGAAGTTTCATCAATGGCAACGCTGAATCCGATTGGATCCGAACCGTCGGTCGGCATCGTCTGCAGCGAAATTGATTTAAAGAAATTGCCGCGTTCATCGCTTGATGTCACGAAAGCTTCGATGACCGAATTATCTGCAGGAAGCCATTGAACAGGCACGTCGGATGTTGCCATCGCATCGATTTCCGCAACCGTTTTATTAGCCGTGATGTTTGGCTCGACACACTCTGTAAGTGGGCTCGAATAATCGTCATTTGTTGCGCAGCCAGTCAAAAGTGCGGCAAAGGCAGCAATGGCGAATGTTGATTTTATCATTGATATTTTCATATTCATTAGCAATTTAATTAGTAAACACGAACATTATCGATCTGGTAAGAACCGTCAAGCGCGGTGTTAGTACCAGATCCCGTGTATTTGAAAGCTACGTGCACGTTTCCGCTGAATGCCGACATACTGACCAGTCCCGAATCGAAGAAAAGGAAATATTCAGCCGATGGCCCGGGAAGGTTCGCCTGGACAGGAACCCAGGTTGCAGCTTCGACATTGGTCCCGTCGAAATCTGTTGAAACCAACACTTCGAGTGAGTTTGCAGTCGTGCTGACGAAACTTTGTGAGCATTGAAAACGCAAATTCCTTTCGTTGTTTTCCTCAAGGGTAAATGCGGGCGAGATCAGCCAACCGATGTTTGAAGCTTCGTTCGACTGGAAAGCTGAGAATTCGGCGTATCCATTGCCTTGGAACACCTGCGTCATCCATTTCTTGGTGCCGGCCTGAGCATAGTTTGTCCAGCCTGTAACATTGAGTATCGAATTGTCGAAGCCAATGTTAAAGTCCTGTCCCATGACCAGCGGCTCATAGTCCGGAAGCCTTGTGTCCTCATCATCCACACAGCTCACTGCAATCATTGCGGCAGCCGCTGCGATAAAAAAGTTTTTATAAATATTCAATTTCATCATCTTATAAATTAGAATTGGACGTAAAGGTTTACGAAATAAGTCCTGCCATAGCCGTAGAAGTATTTAGGTGCAAATGGGGGTGTTCCACTTGCAACGTCATTGCTGACTTCCCGATAATTTGCATTTCTCGACTGTTCGAAACCACCGGTTTTGTACGTGGTGTTCAGCACATTGTTGATCGAGGCAAAGAAACCGATCGTTTTGTTATTTACTCTCCACGATTTTCCTCCGACAAGGTTTACAAGGAAGATATCGTCCAGGCGTTCCTGCTTCAACAATCTTCTTGCGTTGTCGTTGTCGATGTCAGCAAATGGCAATCCCCATGGATCGACCGGGTTTTCGAAGAAGTTCTGCGTTCTAAGCAACGGCGAAACATCAAGATAATTGTCGGCCAAAAAGTTTGCATTGGCACCGATCCACCAGAAACGTGGGTCGCGGTATTCCAAACCGACTGAGTAAGCCTGTTGTGGTGATCCTGCAATCCTGTAGTTCTTCATGCTTGCGCGCCCGAAATCCTGTATTGGATTTGTGTTGACCTCGGTAGCCAGATCGTCATTGTTGATTGATACGTTCGGATTGTTCGAATAGATGTACTGTCCGTAGTTTGCCGAAGCCGTAGCCTTGATCGTCGATGTGATCTGGTATTCGATTCCAAGTTCCCCGCCAATATGCCTTTTGTTGATGTCGGTAACCGTTTCTGCTACGAATGCATTGGTGTCGTCTGAACCTCCGCCTTCGTCATCGAAAATCCCTTCTCCGAAGAAGAACGATGTTTCGGTTGCGTCTTTGATCGTAGCGTAGAAACCTGTCAATCGCGCTTTCAAACGCGGAGCGCGGATAATGAAGCTCGCGTCGGCAGATGTAATGGTTTCGCTCTGAAGATTCGCAGTTACATTGTTGTTAAGCCGGGCATTCGGGAAAGTATTCCTGAGCGTAGGCGCTTTGGTCATGTGCGCAGCATTGAATGACAACAGGTATTGGCCTGTGATCTTATACGTCATTCCGCCTTTAAAACCGAAGTCCTCAAAGCTGTATTTGTCGCTTTTTCCGAATGAATTCGTTGGATAAATTCCATTTCTGTACAAACCTTCACGCTGGTACTCCGAACGTGAGAATGTCTGTGCAAGATAGAAATCGACATCGCTGTAAGTAAATCGGAACTGCGTAAACGCATCGATCACGTTAGCATACAGGTTGTAATTGTATCCGAAAGTATCGCCTTCAACAACGTGGCGTCCGGGATCACCGGGGTTTGCCGGGTTGTTCAGGTCAGGCTGCGACTGGCTTCCGGTAAAGAAGTTGTCGTAATCTTCAAAGAACTGTCCACCCAAAAGATCGATCAGGTTCTGGAAATTATGTGATTTCGTCCTGCGGTATGTCGCACCTGCGTTCATCAAAACATTATCGGCAATCTGCGAATTGAGGATCGAGTTGAATGTCCAGGTGTTGTCGTCAGTCCTGTCCTCATATAAGATGTAAGCGCTTCGTCCATTTTCTGTCTGGGAGTTTGTCTGATACATCCAATTCCAGTCGATCTGCCTGTTTGCCAGGAATTCATTTCTCGCTTCGTCAGCAAGGGCAAGCTGTTCATCGGTCTGGCCGATGAATACGCCGTCATTGTAAGCAGATGTAAAATAACTTGGCAGGTTGCGGTAGTATGTTGGATCCGGGTTTGCGGCTCCTTGATAATCAAGGCGCGAGTTTCCGATTTTACCTGTCTGGAATGCAATGTTCGTGTTCAGATTGGTCTTATCTGATAGTTTCCAGTAATGTCCAAGGATCGTAATAGGTTCAAGCACGTCTTTATCACGCGAATTCCGTTTGCGGCCATCTTGCCAACCCCAATATGAGTTGTAATCAACACCTGCAAGTCCGGTGACTTCTTCCGTATTCGGAGAGCTTTTCCCGCGGCTGTTCGGAGCGAAGATCGACGTGACGTTGATTGAATGGCTGTCGTTGATCCTTTTCTCAACACTTGCGAACAATGAAGTCGCACTGTAGTCGGTTCCTTCGAAATGGCCTTCTTCAGCCCAGCGGCGTCCTGCCGAAACAACAAACGCCCATCCGTTCTTATCCATGCCGGATGCGTGCGTTCCCATGACACGCCACTTGTAATTCGTATTTGTTCCTGAGAATGAAATTCTTGTTCCCGGACGATAGATCGATGCGCGGGTATTGATTTCCTGCGTACCCAAAATACCGCCGAAAGTGTAATCAGAAGGGGCAAGTCCCATCGTAAACTCCTGGTTACGGGTCGCGTCGTTCAGTCCGCCCCAGTTGCTCCATTGCGGGCGACCGTCATAAATCTTGTTCATGATGACCCCGTTGATCATTGTGGTTCCGTACTCGTTGTCGAGTCCGCGGATCCTGAAACGGGCCTGTCCCCAGTTAAATGCCGCAGCCTGCTGGAATGCATCTCGTGATGCCTGAAGCAGTCCCGCAGTACTTTCCGAGCCACTGTTGTCGTCACCAAGATCGTTTTCGGTGATAGTGATCAGGCTAAGTTCCTGTTCTGCTGTAATGTCTTCTTCCATGACAATTGTGCCAAGGTCGATCAGTTTTCCCGCGACGACCGTTACCGGAAGAAGCTGGTCGCGATAACCGGCGCTCTTTACCTGGATAAGCTTATCACCCGCTTCGAGGTTATCGAAGGTGAATCTTCCCATGGCGTCGGTCATTTGCGTAAGGTTTGTGTTCTGGATCGATACGATCACGTTCTCCATCGGCCTCTGGTTCTTCGCATCGACAACGGTTCCGGTCACACCGGTTGGATTCTGTGCGAATGCCGCAACCGCCTGAATAACAAATAAAACGCTTAAAATTAGTTTTCTCATAAACGATTTCAAATTAAACAATTTTTCCGCCGCAGTTGGCAAAAACTTAACGGCCGACAAATGTACAGCATTTCATAATATTATTTACTTTTGCCGCGAAGTTTATCAATAACTTCATTTAAAATAAACGTAGGATTTATGAGAATAAGGAAATTTTTAGCTCTTCTTTTTATTGTATCTGCAATTTTTACCGCGAAAGCACAAGATAAAAAATACATTGTGCACACGGTCGCCTTCTATAACCTTGAGAATATCTTCGACACGATCAACGATCCGACAACAAATGACGAAGAGTTTACACCTAATGGCATCCGTCGCTGGAACTCAAAGAAATATCATAAAAAACTTGCAAATCTGGCCCGAGTCATCTCGGAGATCGGAACTGGAGAGAATCCGAACTCGCCGACATTGATCGGCGGCTCGGAAATCGAAAACCGACGCGTGCTGGAAGATCTTGTCAAGCAGCCAAAACTTGCCGCGAAAGATTACGGGATCGTGCACTTCGACTCGCCCGACAAGCGCGGGATCGATGTAGGGCTTCTGTATCAGAAAAAACATTTCAAGCCAACAAGTTATGTCAACATTCCGCTGATGATCTACCGCGACGACGAAAGTTCATCTTTTAAAAAGGAAAAAGAGGAAGTTACGGATGACGAATCGGTTGCCGATAAGGAATCAAGGCGGATTTATACGCGAGACCAGCTGCTTGTAACCGGATTGCTCGACGGCGAGGAAGTCAGCGTTATCGTCTGCCACTGGCCATCGCGTTCGGGCGGCGAGAAAAGAAGTTCGCCTTACCGTGAAGCTGCCGGAAGGCTCACCCGCAAAATCGTCGATTCGCTCCAGGCGGTCAAACCCGATGCAAAAGTCATCATCCTTGGCGATCTTAACGACGGAAGCTTTAACCGCAGCGTAAAAGTCGAAGTTGGCGCAAAAGGCAAAAAGTCGGATGTCAACGCGAAGGGTATCTACAATCCATTCGAGAACATGGCCAATAAAGGAATGGGAACCATTGGATACCGCGATTCATGGGATATTTTCGACATGATATTCGTGACCGAGCCTTTCCTTAAAGAGGATTATTCATCTTTCAGATATTGGAAATCCGGCATTTACAACAAACCTTATATGATCAC
>CBDUBP010000196.1:0-5149 GCA_965365415.1 uncultured bacterium
CTCGGTCTTTTTTCTCTTTCATTTCAACTTCGGAAGCAGCACCAACATAAAGTACGGCAACACCGCCGGCGAGTTTCGCAAGGCGCTCCTGAAGTTTTTCGCGATCGTAATCAGATGTCGTAGTTTCCATCTGCGCTTTGATCTGGTTTACGCGATTCTGTATCATTTCGCTTTCACCGGCTCCGCTTACGATGGTCGTGTTATCCTTATCAATGCTGACGCGTTTTGCAGTACCGAGCATTTCAAGATTAGCATTTTCCAAAGTATAGCCACGTTCTTCGGAAATAACAGTTCCGCCTGTAAGGATTGCGATATCTTCGAGCAATGCTTTTCTGCGGTCGCCGAAGCCCGGAGCTTTGACGGCAGCGATCTTCAATGCACCGCGAAGCTTGTTGACAACGAGTGTTGACAATGCTTCACCGTCTACGTCTTCAGCAATGATCAAAAGAGGTTTTCCCGATTGTGCCACAGGCTCAAGAACCGGCAATAATTCTTTCAAAGACGAAACTTTCTTGTCATACAAAAGGATGTATGGATTTTCGAGTTCGGCTTCCATTTTTTCAGGATTCGTCACGAAGTAAGGCGACAAATATCCACGGTCGAACTGCATGCCTTCAACAACGTCAACATAGGTATCGGTACCTTTTGCTTCTTCGACAGTGATGACGCCTTCTTTACCAACTTTAGCAAAAGCTGCTGCGATAAGTTCGCCGATGACTTCGTCGTTGTTTGCTGAAATCGACGCGATCTGTTTGATCTTCTCGCCATCAGTTCCAACTTCTTTTGATTGACGTGCAAGGTCTGCGACGATGGCTTCGACCGCTTTGTCGATTCCTCGTTTTAGATCCATTGGATTTGCTCCGGCGGCGACGTTCTTCAAGCCTTCTTTTACGATTGCCTGCGCAAGGACTGTCGCAGTGGTTGTACCGTCACCGGCAAGGTCGTTGGTTTTTGAAGCCACTTCCTTAACCATCTGAGCGCCCATGTTTTCAAGCGCATCTTTCAATTCGATTTCCTTGGCGACAGTAACGCCGTCTTTGGTAACTGTAGGCCCGCCAAATGATTTTCCAATAATCACATTTCGTCCTTTTGGGCCGAGTGTGACTTTTACCGCGTTTGCCAATGCATCGACGCCTCGTTTGAGTCCGTCGCGTGCTTCAATGTCAAATTTTATGTCTTTCGCCATGATAATGTAAGATGTTAAATTGTGTTTTGGATATTAGATGATAGCAAAAATGTCGTCTTCCTTCATGATTAGGTAGTCTTTGCCTTCGAACTTGAGTTCAGTCCCGGCGTACTTTCCGTAAAGCACGGTATCACCGACCTTGACAGTCATCGTATGGTCTTTTTTGCCATTCCCGACTGCGACAACAGTTCCTTTTTGCGGTTTTTCTTTTGCAGTATCCGGAATAAAAATACCGGAGGCCGTTTGTGTTTCCGCAGCCGCCGGTTCGACAAGAACCCTGTCAGAAAGAGGTTTGATGTTTAATGCCATAAGTCTATGTTTTAAGTTAGATTATTTTTGTTGCCGCCCGCTTTGTCAGATATTGTGCCAGTAGGCGGATGCTGACATTATTGCAGATAACAAAAAAGCCAACCTGACAGGGTTGGCTTTTCGTGGAATTTTATTGATTATCGAACTGAATCGTTGGCAGTCGGTGCCGGTGCCGGACCGTCGGTCTGGGTTGCTTGTCCTGCCGGTGATGGGGTTGCCGGTGTTTCGCTTTGTGCTGGTGCCGGAACTGCGGTCTGTTCGATTCCCAGAGGATCAGCCGGCTGATCGGTTTCTGTAAAGCTTAAAGATGATAAAAGAATCAAAGCCATAAGGATCGCACCAAGCGTCCATGTACTTTTATCTAGAAAATCTGTGGTCTTCTGAACACCGCCAAGCATTTGAGTGCCTGTAATCGATGAAGAAAGTCCGCCGCCCTTTGGGTTCTGAACCATAATGACGATGATCAGCAGAAAACAGACGATCGTTATCAAAACCACAAAAATTGTAAAAGTGCTCATTGTATCAGGTTGTTTTGTTGCAAGTTCCTTATTTCCGAAATTCGGTCTGCAAAGAAAGAACTTTTTTCGGGATATTTCAAAATTAAAATTTCGTATGCCTGGATCGCTTTTGTGTACTTCTTTTGTTCGAGATATACCCGGGCAAGTGTTTCGGTCATCAGTGATGCATTGTCGACTGCAGCTTCAGGGATCGGCACTGCTTTCGAGTCCTGTTTGACCGGCGGAATTTTCGGATTATTCTCGATGAACCTGTCGATCAGCGCATTTTTTATTTCCTTTATATCAGAAGTCACCTCTCTGTCATGCATGGCGGCCAATATCTCCGATTCCTTTGATTCGTTCTCATCCGACCGGTCGATCGGCTTCACTTTCGACAACTGAAGCCATTCCTGAAACGAGTGTTTTTCATCGGGTGCAAATTCGAGTGGACGGCCAATACGGAGCTTTTCTTCGACAGGTGATACTTCAACCGAAGTGTCCTCGGAAATTTCGGGGATCGAAACCTCCGGCTCAGCCTTCGGAACCATCTGGCTGACTTCATCTTCTGCAGTTGCCGCTTCCTCTGCCAATTCCGTAAACGGATCGTTTTCAATCATCGTGATTTCGCCAAAATCATTTTGTTTTGGTTCCGGTTCAGTTTCAATGACTGGAGGAACTTCGACAGAGTTATCCGTCGAATGAATTTCGTCGCTTTCGACAGCAACGATTTCAGAAGCAGGCTCAAATTCTTCGGAACTCATTCGGGTTTCTACAACTTCTGTTTCAGCATCGTCGATTACAGCATAAAGAACCGGTTTTGGCTCTTCGGGGACGACCTCTTCAAAAAGCACCTCTTTGTCATACGGAATTTCCGATTCCCGGATCGATGTCAGGATCGACTGCTCCAGCTTATCGACTGTCGGATCGGCATGGGTTACCGGATAGATGATTTCGCTGTCATGAACTTTGATATCATAAAGTTCTGCGAGCTTGCGTTCGTAAAGGCCTTTGTGGATTGCAGTAAAAGTATCCGACGTGATAAAGTCGAACAAAACGCTTCGATCGGTCGTGTGAGCGGCTGTCACTTTCAGTGCATAATTGTATTGAAAGCTGTTGCGATTATACAATCCTTTAAGCCGCAGCGCACGCGCGCTCTGGAAAAATGGAAATTCGTTGACGATCTTTTCCAGTTCCTGAGTTTGCCTGTCATTGACGGCATCCGGCCTGTTGAGTAAATATGTATAATCAGATACGGTCACATTGTTTATTTGAGTTGAAAAGTAGGCAATTTTGACATCCGAACCAAACTACCATTTGGCAAGCGAATCATTAAATATATCCTGGGTGATCCGTTCAAAAATGACATCAAGTGCCTCGGTCAGCGTTGTTCCGGTCGGCGTTTCGGTGGCGGGGAAATCATGAAAATGGGAGTATCGTTTCTCGAAACTGTCGGCGTCGTTCTTTTTATTGGTATAACGCACATTGATGTAGATCGTGAGCCTGTTCTGTGCAGCACGCTGATCGGCCGTCGCTGTCATTGGAGTTACCCGATAATCGACGATCTCACCTTCATACCGCAGGTCGCCATTGGTGTTTACCAGATTGAGGTTCGTTTGATTCTGGATCAGGTTCTGAAGCCGCTGCGTGAATGTTCGCTCGATTCCCGGTTCCACAAGAGGCGACTGATTTTGGAAATAGTTGACCTGGAAAGTATCCGCATCGATCTTACCCGTTCCGGTAAAATTGTATACCGAACAGCCTGATGCCAGGACAACTATTGCGGCGATACATATATATTTAAGGTATGTCATATTACAGGTCGAACTGTTTGATTTTTCTATATAAAGTGCGCTCCGAAATCCCAAGTTCGTCGGCTGCAGCTTTTCGTCTGCCTTTGTTTTTCTCAAGCGCTTTTTTGATCATTTCGATTTCCTTTTGCTCGAGGCGAAGGATTTCTTCCTCTTCGATCGTTTCCGCGAACTCGTAATTCTCGTTTCGGTTGTATCCTTGGGCCTGTGGCTGTGAAATTATTGAAGTATGTGGTTCATTTTCTTCTTCTTCTTCGAAGTCGACATTTGCATCGCCGCCATAGATCTTGTTGATCAGTCCCTGGCTGTTTTCGCGGACTTTCGCGCTGCCGTTCTGTATCAGTTCGAGCGTCAGTTTTTTGAGGTCTGTCAGATCGCTCTTCATGTCGAAAAGAACCTTGTAGAGGATTTCGCGTTCCGTCGAAAAATCGCTTTCATGTTTTTGATCTTTGATGACCGATGGCAGATTGCTTTTTTCCACAGGAAGATATGCCTGCAGTGTCTGTGCCGATATTTCGCGATTCGTTTCCAGGACCGAGATCTGTTCGGCGATGTTTCTCAATTGCCGGATGTTTCCGCTCCACCGATAGTTCTGCAGGAATTGAACCGCATTATCGGCAAGCCTGATCGCCGGCATTTTATATTTCTGGGCAAAATCAGCTGCGAATTTTCTAAACAGAAGATGAATGTCATCCTTTCGTTCACGTAATGGCGGAAGATTGATCTCGACCGTACTCAAACGATAGTACAAATCCTCGCGGAACTTTCCTTTTTCGATCGCGCTGAACATGTTGACATTGGTGGCGGCGACGATCCTGACGTTCGTTTTTTGAACCTGCGATGATCCGACTTTAATGAATTCGCCGTTTTCAAGGACACGAAGCAACCGCACCTGCGTTGTCAGCGGCAATTCTCCAACTTCATCGAGGAAGATCGTTCCGCCATTCGCAACTTCGAAATAACCTTCACGTGTGTTTGTCGCTCCTGTAAATGACCCTTTTTCATGGCCGAACAATTCGCTGTCGATCGTTCCCTCGGGAATGGCGCCGCAGTTCACGGCGATGTATTTTCCATGCTTTCGGTGCGAAAGGGCATGGATGATCTTTGGAATGTTTTCTTTTCCAACACCGCTCTCACCGGTTACGAGCACCGAAATGTCGGTTGGCGCCACCTGGATCGCTTTCTCGATCGCGCGGTTGAGCTTCGGGTCGTTGCCGATGATTTCGAATCGTTGTTTTATGGGTTGTACGGATTCCAATTTAATTAATAGTTAATAATTAATAATGAATAATTGGGCGTTGCGCCGGTAGAGGCATTATATCTACAAAGGGTCATTATACCCGGCGCCG
>CBDUBP010000197.1:0-5140 GCA_965365415.1 uncultured bacterium
GATTGCGGGATCGCAAATGTCAACATCGGAACTTCCGGTGCCGAGATCGGCGGCGCCTTTGGCGGCGAAAAAGAAACCGGCGGCGGACGCGAATCAGGTTCGGATGCCTGGAAGATCTATATGCGCAGGCAAACCAATACGATCAACTACACGACGAAACTGCCGCTCGCACAGGGCATCAAATTCGACCTATAAAAATAAAGCCGCTAAACAAAGCGGCTTTTTTATTGGTTTCTTCCTTTTTCATCGGGATATAATGTTGGAAGCGGGTCGCTTTGCCAGAATTCTTTCGAGTCGATATCAAGAACGCTAAGCGCACCTTTAAATGCTGCGCCGGTATCGATGTTCCAGACGTTTGCCATATTGATCGGAATCGATTCGCCAATTTTTGTAACAGGTGTGTGGCCGATGTATATCTCTTCGTACAAGGTCAGTCTTTTAGGATATCGGGGATCATTTGCCGGGATCGACTTATCGAGCGCGACGGCGAGTTCCCAAAGTGACCGGTCCCAAAATGCCAGCCGCGGGTAATATTCGAATTCGATCCCGTGAAGATTAGTAAATCCCGCATGTATGAAAAGGCGGTTTCGGTCATCGAGGAAATAATTGTGCAGCGTTCCCAAAAATGCAACATGCCGCTGTTTTGTCTGAGGCCCAAGAGCCGAATACGCTTTGATGGTAGCCTCGCCTCCATGTTGGAACCAAAGTTCATTGTCTTTTCCCAAAAGCCATTCGCGAAGCAGGTCGTCGTGGTTTCCACGGATGAAAATGCAGTTGTTTTTATGCTGCATCTCGATCAGGAAGTCAAGCACTTCGGGAGATTGGCTCCACCCGTCGACATAATCACCGAGAAAAATCAATCGATCCGAAGCCTTGAGCGCCGCCCGTTCAAAAACCTGGTGCAATGCCCGCAAGCCTCCATGAATGTCGCCGATTACTAAAGTCCTTTCCATTTTTTAAATCTAATAAACACCATCGGCGGCCAAAACGATTTTAACATTTTTTACAGTAAAAGCTCATCTGTGACGAATGATCGAATAATAGTTTTAATCATGTCTACATAAAATCTGTTATTATGTCACTCACAACCACCAAAACCAGCCGAAATCGAAACTTTGCGCCTGTTGCGAAGATCGATAAAATTAAGATACTTATGATTGATGATCATCCGTCACAGATCGAAGGCTATACGTCTATTCTCGACTGCCTGATGCCGGATGGGATCATCTTTACTCCGTCTTATAGTTTCGAGGACGCCTGTGAAACCATATGCGGCACTGATGAGGAATTCGATATTATTTTCCTCGATATGTCGATGCCCGCCTTTGACACCGGAAGCGTTCAGTCGGGTGATGATATGGCCGAAGTGATCCGCAAACATCGTCCCGACAGCAAGATCGTGATCATCACGGCGCATTCCGAAACCTTCATGCTATATAATGTGATCAAGAAGGTATCCCCCGAAGGCGTGCTTGTCAAAAGTGATTTTCATGCGCCGGAACTTCAGGATGCATTTCGCCGTGTGATGAACGGGGAAACGTACTATACTGAAACCGTCCGCGAGGGAATCCGTCAATTGCTGTCGAGGGAAAACTATCTTGACGGCTACAATCGTCAGATCATTATGTTGCTGGCGCAGGGAATCAAAACGAAAAAACTTCCTGAGCACCTGCACATTTCTCTAAGTGCGATCGAGAAACGAAAAGCGCAGCTCAAGGACTATTTCTGCCTTGAGCGCGGTTCGGATGAACAGATCGTTACCGAAGCGCGAAGACTTGGTTTTATCTGATTAACAAACGATGCGGTAAAACCTCATTTGGACGGAACCGGAGAACTTAATTTTACGATATCAAATTAAGGTACCAATTTGAAACATTCATTAACCATTTAAATTTATTAGCCATGAAAAAATTATTATTTGCCTTGCTGTTGTGTGTTTCATGTTTTTCTGAATCGTTGGCGCAGGCGTCGTCGGGAGGAACCGAATCTTCTTTAATTTATATCGATTGGGGAAGAAAATCCAAGGAATGCAAAGGGTTCGGAATCTGCGACATCAAGATAAAGGTTACAACAGCCGATACTTTCGGACTTGTGAGCATGATCCTGACAGGCGGAATCTATATACCAAATGTGGAGATCGTATTCGACCGCCAATATTACGACAGCCACAAAGCCCAGTTTGTAAACGGATACCTGGTGATTGAAGAGGATTATGTTTTAAGCAGCGAAGTAACCCGGGCACTTAAAGCTCCCGGCAATCTTAAGATCAAAGCCGGGAAATACAAAGTAAACTTTAATGCTTCAACAAATAAATATAGTTGTACATTTTAGATAAGTAACAAACAAAATCCCCATTATGAAAACACTGTTGCCACTCCTTGTTATCCTGGTCCTTACTGGCTGTAAACCGGCATTAAAAACTGTTTACGGAATAAAAGAACCGCAATTGGAAAATGATCAGAGCATCAACCAATATTTGTCCGAACATAAATTAGACAAGATTGGAACGCTGAAATTCCCGACAGTGTTTTCATTCGCAATGGCGAGTCAGATGGACTATCTCGTAGTTCCTGATGCGATTTTTTACAACCGGGAAGGATTTTTGGTACCTTATAAAAAGGAGGCCGTAACCTGCAATGCGAATGTTCCCGAATTCATTGCCGAATTAAAGAATTTCGGTTCGAAACCTGCTGACCAAGCCCGCACATTGAAGCAGTTTCAAAACCTGCTGGGATTAAACCCCGAGGAGCATGTTGCAGACGTCACCGTTTTCATTACCTGGACCAAATATTCGGGCAGACTCAATAAAACCAAGGCGTTCGAATGGATCAAACTTCTTGATAAAGCGAAAGATGAAGGCATCAGTGTTTCGTATCATCTGTTAAACTGTGACTTCCAACAAAGCTGGAACCTTTCAGAAGAACAATTAAAGCAATTCGGTTTAAAGAAATGAGGTTTTTAATTCGACTCAAAAATGAAACGTATCCTGTCAATAGCAATGCTGTCGGTTATCTCTATTGGAGGATTTGCAAACAGTCCGGAGGACGAAAAAACCACAGAACAGGTACTGTTTGAACTTGAAACGGAAATTAAGATCATCCGCGAAGATTTCGCAAAGCTTACCGATACGCGCCGATGCAGGCTAAATGCAGTCCGAACCGAATTGCGCACTCACGCCAATTGCGAGGCATTGATAGAATTGCTGATTGAAAAAGACCGCCTCGCCGAAGAGATTGCGATGCTGCAGAATCTCGAAAATTCCGAGATAGCAAAAATCAAATACCTGAAAGGACTGCAGATCATCAAGATATTATACGAAAAAGTGTTGAGTCTCGATCATCATTTTGCGTCGGTCCGGACGCTGAACGAAATCAATAAGATCTCGAATCCAAACCAGTATCCGGAGTATGCCAAGCTTAAAGAGATCGTAGCAGGTAAACGAGACAGGAAGTCCACGTTCGACTTGACGGCAATCCTGTCGGCGAATCCGCTGATCTCGGTCATTCAGACGTTCAGCGGGATGTTTACCGCAAATTTGTCGGCCGATGAAAAGCGAAAAGAATTGGAGAAAGTGGAATGCGTGCTCGATTTTACGCTCCGGATGCAGAATGATCTGAACACGATCTATTTTGAAACAGCATTCCTGCAATCGAGCAATGACAGGATAAAACAGGACATCGAAGCCTTATTCCGGGAATATACGAAACCCATTGGATATTTCGCGACGCTGGAAGAATGCCGCACACACGACGACTGGGAAAGCATAACACTTAAAACCGAGGAATATCTTTTAAAACTGCGCGCATCGTCCGGGTCGGCGCAATTCAAGATGCAGGTCAATATTGAGTTTCCGATCGATCGCCTGATGCAGTTCATCAATCAGTACAACTCATTCATTGATCAGGGCGCAAAGTTCTATGAAAAGTTCCGCATCATCCTTAACAGCTATGAAAATGAAAAACAATGCGACACGAAACTGCCGGCTGAATACAAAAAATTGAAAGCGGATATCGAACTCGCAGTCAGCAAATTCAATGTCGCGTACAAACCGGTGGAAATCAATGGGACCAAAATGAAAGAGATCTTATACGGACTAAATGAATTTGATTGAGCAAAACCTGGCATTTACTTCTACGCCACGAAAAACTAAATTACTTCGAACGAGACGACAGTGGAATTGGGGGCCATTGAAGTCATAGTTTTCAGGTTTTTTGCCAGGTTACAACGGCGGCTTTCGGGCCGTCGTTTTTTTTTTAGGCATTATCGTATTTCATCTTCCGAAGGATCCGCATCGATTCTTTAAACGAAAGATAAACTGAAGGATACGGCTTTAATAATTCCTTTGCGGAAATCAGTTTCAGTTTCGCATCTTCAAAACCATTCATAAAACAGATCATGAAATTCGATGGCATGTTTTCGAGCTCCCGCAAATCACGCGCACTCAACGGAGTGTTCTTTTCCATCTTTGAAAGTAGCGACAGCGTTGAATTGTAGATATGATAAAGCATTTTTCTGTTGTATTCCGGAGGCTGGAACAGCATTTCCCGCTCGATCTTATAATTTCCGTTCTCCGAAAAACGTATCGTCTGCCGCTCCAAAGGATAATAGCTCGTGCGGTCGTTCAGTCCGAGGGGCACATATTCCACAATCGTAAACGTGTCTTCGTCATACGAGATGATCACATCATCCTGAGCTGAGTAAAACAGTTTGATCTGTTCGTTTATCAGTTCAATGTCGACACGTGAAAGGAATGTACTTCCGCGAACCCGTTTCGGAACCCCGGCCCAGCAAATCACGAAAAGCTCTTTAAAAACCTTGTATTTCGCGCCAATATCCTTGTGCCTGTTGTTCATGAAATCGATCACGCCGTCGAGCGTCAGGCCAATGCTGTTTCGTGACGCATTTTCAATCGCGATGACGGTCTCCGTGTTGCGGTTGTTGATTTCGATCGGCTGCAACGCATACTCTTTTTCAACGGGGATCGAATTGCTGCCACGACGAATGAAGACACTATTGAGGGTAATCGTATGAATTCCTTTTTTGAAAAAAGACAGTTTTGTGTTGGGTTTGATCGTTACCAGCCCGATCACCTTGTCTTTCGGCAGGTTTGGGAACGGCACATTTTCATACTGGATTTTCG
>CBDUBP010000198.1:0-5128 GCA_965365415.1 uncultured bacterium
TTTTCATCACCGCATCGGTAAAGATCGGTATGGCTTCTTTGACAGCGTCTTCCGCGGCACGGTTCAGGACTTTGAGGCCTTCATCTGCAAGACTTGACATGCCGACACTACGAAGCGTCTTGTCGACTTTCTGAAGTTCTTCCGGCAATAGTATTTTGACTGCGGCATTCTTAAAGAAACCGTCTTTGACCGTCAGTTTGGTCACTTCTTTTTCGATTCCATTGTTCAGCGCCTCCCTAAGTCCGGACGCGATTTCCTGATTTCCGAGCTCGAGGCCGTATTGATTGGCGACCTGCTGCAGCTCGGCACAGCCGGAAAGCAAAAATAGAACGGGTAGTATCAGCAATTTTTTCATGATCTTGGATTTATTTTTTGTCCTGCATTGCGAAAACCTTCTTAAGCAGCGGGGAGGTCCTTGCCGACAGATCTGTCCGGATGTTTTTTTCCTCGACAGCAATCATTTTAAAAACGCCATGCAGGGCTTTGTCGGTAACGTAATCGTTGATATCGGGATTCACTTTCGAAACAAGCGGAAGGCTGTTGTATTTTGACAGGATCGTCGACCAGATTTTGTCGGCGCCGACCTTTGACATGTTCGATTTTACAACAGGCAGGAATTTTTCGTAAAGCGGTTTTGTAGTGGTTTTTTCAAGATAGGTAGTCGCCGAGCGGTCGTTGCCCATCAGAATATCCTTGGCATCGGTGAAACTCATTTTGGTGATGGCATTCGTGAAGATCGGTGTTGATTCCTTGACAGCTTCTTCGGCGGCGCGGTTTAAAGTTTTGATTCCTTCGTCGGCGAGATCCGACATTCCAAGTTTTCGAAGCGTCCTGTCGACTTTCTGAAGTTCATCCGGGAGAAGGATCTTTACCGCTTCATTTTTATAGAATCCGTCAACAGCGGTGAGTTTTGTTACTTGTTTATCGACACCGTTTTTAAGTGCTTCCTCGAGTCCCGCGGCGATGTCGCCTTGGTTTCCAACTGGAACGCCCGTTACGGATGATACTTTATCTTTTGCTTTGTTAAGCAAGCCATCCAATTGTGCATTGGAGGCAAATGAGGTGAGCACGAGGGCCAGAAACAATTTCTTCATATAGGTAAAGTTATTAAGGTCGGCGCGGCTGACAAACTTTGTGCCGTTAATTGTTTTTTAATGTTTGCTTCCGGGAAGATATATCGTCAAATTTGATTTCAGTATTTAACAAATCATACGGCAAAACCGTAATTTTGGTACTGAATCTGCGCGTAACTTCCACAAAAAAAAGCCGATGCCGAAAGACCTTCATACCCTCAAACTGCTCAGAAGTTCCCGGAGCTATTTCTTTGACATTGCCAAATGTGAACATGGTCTTTATCTCAAAATGTCCTGCAGTGAAAAGAAACGATCAGGCTTCAATCACCACCGGATTTTCGTATTTGAAGAAGATTTGAATGCCTTTGTTGCAGCGCTGAATAGATCGGCCGAGGAATTAACGAAGAGGAAAGGTAAATTAAAGGGTAGACTGTGATAAGTCGAAGTCAAGATGCTGTAGGTGGCCTTAAGTTCCGGCATCAAACAAACCTTGGTTGCTCGTTCTCATTTTCGTAAATTGCGGCACAATTTCCAAGATAAAAATCATAATGGATCAGCCACAACCATACGTTCCCAAAAATAAAGTCAGAATTGTTACCGCAGCTTCACTTTTTGACGGTCACGATGCAGCCATCAACATCATGCGCCGCATCATCCAGTCGACCGGCGTTGAAGTAATCCACCTCGGCCACGACCGCAGTGTCGAAGAAGTCGTAAACACAGCGATCCAGGAGGATGCAAATGCGATCGCGATGACATCCTATCAGGGCGGCCACAATGAATATTTTAAATACATGTACGACCTGCTAAAAGAAAAAGGAGCGGGACATATCAAGATATTTGGCGGCGGCGGCGGCGTGATCCTGCCATCTGAGATTTCCGAACTTCACGAATATGGGATTGAACGGATCTATTCGCCCGATGACGGACGCGCAATGGGATTGCAGGGTATGATCAATGATCTGGTTCAACGCGCTGATTTTCCCGTCGGTGACAAACTTAATGGTGAAGTAAAGTTTCTTGACGACAAGAATCCGACCGCGATCGCAAGGATCATTTCTTCAGCCGAGAATTTCCCTGAAGTGGCTCGTGAAACGCTCGATATCATCCAAAAAAAGAACAGCGAAACTAAAATTCCGGTTCTTGGAATCACAGGAACGGGCGGCGCCGGAAAATCTTCATTGGTCGATGAACTTGTTCGCAGGTTTTTGATTGATTTTCCTGAAAAGACAATCGGACTCATATCAGTAGATCCCTCAAAAAGAAAAACCGGAGGCGCACTTCTCGGCGACCGGATCCGGATGAATGCAATCAACAATTCACGTGTTTACATGCGTTCACTGGCAACACGTCAGTCCAATTTGGCACTTTCGAAATATGTCGCCGATGCGATTGAGGTCATCAAAGCCGCCAAATACGACATCATCATCCTTGAAACTTCGGGAATCGGACAATCCGATACCGAAATACTCGATCACTCCGATGTTTCGCTTTACGTAATGACACCTGAATTTGGTGCAGCAACACAGCTTGAAAAGATCGACATGCTCGATTTTGCCGACCTGGTTGCGATCAACAAATTCGACAAGCGCGGATCGCTCGATGCTTTGCGCGATGTCAAAAAACAATACCAGCGCAACCATCAGCTGTGGCATTCCGATCCCGAAACGCTACCGGTTTTCGGAACGATTGCATCCCAGTTTAACGATCCGGGAATGAACACGCTTTACAAGGCGGTCATCGATAAGATCAACGAGAAGACAGGTGCGGATCTGCAATCGACATTTGAGATCACCCGGGAAATGAGCGAAAAAATCTTCGTCATTCCGCCACATCGCACACGATATCTTTCAGAGATTTCAGAAAACAACCGCAAATACGATGAAATCGTTATACATCAGAAGGAAATCGCGCAGAAGCTGTATGGGATCTTTAAAACGATCTGTACCGTAGCAAAAATTTCGATTTCAGATGAACAATCGCTGATTTCAAAAACAGGGATTGATCATGAAGCCATAATGAAATCTGCTGATGGTGATTCCAGAAATTTCGCCGATCTTCTGCTGAAAGAATTCGATCGCGTAAAAATGGACCTCGATCCTTACAACTGGGAGATCATCCGAACCTGGAACGATAAGGTCAATAAGTATAAAAATCCCGTTTACAGTTTTAAAGTTCGCGATCGCGAGATCAAAATCCAAACACACACAGAATCTTTATCGCATACGCAAATCCCAAAAGTTGCTTTACCTAAGTATGAAGCCTGGGGCGACATCCTGAAATGGTGCCTGCAGGAAAATGTTCCGGGAGAATTTCCATTTGCTTCGGGATTGTATCCGTTCAAGCGTGAAGGCGAAGATCCATCGCGGATGTTTGCGGGTGAAGGCGGCCCCGAGCGCACCAACAAGCGCTTTCACTACGTCAGCCGCGGGATGCCTGCAAAGCGGCTTTCGACAGCTTTCGACAGTGTGACTTTATACGGGAACGATCCGCATTTGCGTCCCGACATTTATGGAAAAATAGGAAATGCCGGTGTTTCGATATGCTGTCTCGACGATGCGAAAAAACTCTATTCAGGTTTTGATCTTGTCCATCCGATGACCTCGGTGTCGATGACCATCAACGGACCCGCGCCGATGCTTCTGGGATTTTTCATGAATGCCGCTATCGATCAGCAGTGTGAGAAATACATCAAAGAAAATGGTCTTGAAAACGAGGTTGAAGCAAAACTTAAAAGCATTTACGACGACAAAGGAATCGCACGCCCGGTATACCAGGGCGAACTTCCTCAGGGCAATGACGGCCTTGGTTTGATGCTGCTCGGAATCACAGGCGACCAGGTTTTGCCTGCCGATGTGTACAATGAGATTAAAACCCGAACGCTGTCGCAGGTTCGCGGAACGGTCCAGGCCGACATTCTAAAGGAAGATCAGGCACAGAATACCTGCATCTTCTCAACCGAATTTGCGCTTCGCCTGATGGGAGATGTCCAGGAATATTTTATCAGGAACAATGTTCGAAATTTTTATTCCGTTTCGATTTCGGGTTATCACATTGCCGAAGCCGGCGCGAATCCTGTCACGCAGCTCGCATTTACGCTTGCAAACGGATTCACGTATGTTGAGTATTACCTGAGCCGCGGAATGAACATCAACGATTTCGGTCCGAATTTGTCATTCTTCTTCTCAAATGGCATCGATCCGGAATATTCCGTCATTGGCCGCGTCGCCAGGAAGATCTGGGCGAAGGCGATGAAAAATAAATATGGAGCCAATGAGCGTGCGCAAATGCTCAAATACCACATTCAGACATCGGGACGGTCGCTTCACGCCCAGGAAATCGATTTCAACGATATCCGTACAACGCTTCAGGCTTTATACGCGATCTACGACAACTGCAACTCGCTTCATACAAACGCTTATGATGAGGCGATCACAACGCCGACCGAGGAATCGGTTCGCCGTGCGATGGCAATTCAGCTCATCATCAACAAAGAGCTCGGGCTTGCCAAAAACGAAAACCCGATCCAGGGATCGTTCATCATCGAAGAACTTACCGATCTTGTAGAGGAAGCGGTATTGCTCGAATTCGACCGCATCACCGAACGCGGAGGCGTTTTAGGCGCGATGGAAACGATGTACCAACGAAGCAAGATCCAGGAAGAAAGTCTTTATTACGAAACTCTCAAACATACGGGCGAATTTCCGATCATCGGTGTAAACACATTCCTGAGTTCGAAAGGATCGCCAACCGTGATTCCGGCTGAGGTCATTCGTGCCACGGAAACTGAGAAACAGTACCAGATCTCGATGCTCGACAATCTTCACAACGCCAATAAAGGACTCGAAGAATCACAGCTTGCCGATGTCCAGGATGCTGCGATCAATAATAAAAATATCTTTGAAAAACTGATGGAAGCCACGAAAACCTGCTCTTTGGGTCAGATTACGAATTCCCTTTTCGAAGTCGGCGGCCAGTACCGCAGAAATATGTAACGGATTTCCAACGGATTAAAATTATTTGACCTAACTTTCAGCACCTGAAAATAAAATCAT
>CBDUBP010000199.1:0-5121 GCA_965365415.1 uncultured bacterium
CGAGAAAATAACCCCAATGCACACGCTGGCGGTCGAAATTCTCCAAATTGATAAGCGGATCTTTTCCGAATTGCGCCGAACAAAGTGTTGATAACAGAAGTATGAAAATCAGAAAAATCCTTGTCATGCCGGTTTGGATGCTGTATAGATTGTCGCCACGCCAAATGTTTGCGGCATCGAAATTACGTTTATAAACCCGATTTTACGCAAAATATTGTTTAAAGCTTCTCCATAAGGAAACACGGACGCGGATTGCGAAAGATATCCATATGCCGATTTGTCGCGTGAGAAAATCCGGCCGACGACAGGCAAAATAATCCTGGTATAGAATTGATAACCCTGACGAAACGGAAATTTATCGGGAACCGATGTTTCAAGGATCGCGAAGATGCCACCTGGCCGCAGTACACGCAGGATTTCAGAAAGACCTTTGTCGAGATTCTCGAAATTCCGGATGCCAAAACCGACGGTTATCGCGTCGAAAGAATTGTCTTCAAAAGGCAGGTTTTCTGAGTCTGCCAGAATCAGTTCGATTCTTGAATGCAGGTTTTTTGCAAGTACTTTTTTGCGTCCGACTTCAAGCATGCCCGCGGAAATATCTATGCCGGTAATCCTTGACTCTTTTATTTGAGACAGCATGATCGCAAGGTCAGCTGTTCCGGTCGCAATGTCGAGCATGTCTTTCGGGTTTTGAGCTGATACGAGTTTGAGGATCTTCTTGCGCCATTTGACATCGGTTCCAAGAGATATCACGCGGTTCAGTCCGTCATAACCTCCTGAAATGTTGTCGAACATTTGTGCGACCTGCTCTTTCTTGCCGAGGTTGGAATCTTTATATGGCGTGACTTTTTCAGACATGGTGAGGATTTGCGGCAAAGATAACAATTCGCCGCGGCTATCAGGGATTTAACGGATGCGATCAAAGGTTTGAAAAGTAAAATCGAACTTGTGTTTTTCATCTTTTGGGTGATGCACTTCCGAAATTAATTTCCAATTATCATCGATTTCAGGAAAGAAGGTATCCGCTTCGAATTTTGCGTGGACGCGCGTAAGCTCGATCCTGTCGGCATGTTTAATCGCAAGTTTGTAAATTTCCCCGCCACCAATCACAAACGCGTCTTCACCGACGGGAACTTCCTCAACTGCTTTTTCCAGGCTTTCCACAACGATGCATCCTTCGGGATGATAGTTTTTTTGCCTCGTGATGATGATGTGCGTTCGGTTGGGCAGCGGCTTCGGAAAAGTTTCGAACGTTTTGCGGGCCATGGTGACGTGATGCCCTGATGTCAGCTTTTTGAAATGCTTGAAATCGTCCGGAAGATGCCATAATAGATTCCCATCTTTTCCAAGAGCATTATTTTCGGCGGCTGCCGCAACGAGTACAATCATTAGGATTCGGAGATTTTTCTGTTTTGTTCTGCCTCGGATTCGAGTTTTTGGATTTTTTTCTGCTGCATACCAACCAGGCGGTCGATTTCATTGCGTTCCCAATTTTTGCCCATGAACCGATCGGTCACAAATACTTTTACGAAATGAAGGATGAAGATGAATCCCCAGCCCGTGATTGCCCAGATATACCAATTTTCAGGTTCGCCGACATTCAGCGCTTTGTTGATGATGAAGATGAAAATGCTGCCGACAATGAACAGCATCAAATGAAGAAATACGTTTTTCTTTTGGCGTATCCGCTTTCGGGCGTATTCGTATTGCTGATGCTGCTGTGATTCCATATAGGCAAATTTCGATTTAAAGATAATCGAAATGGCGTAATTGTCAAAGTGCTAAACCATAAACCGGGAAGCGCCGTTAATCGATCCGGCGTGGAGCAAAAATCAATGCGTAATGCTTGCGGTATGCGTAGAACAGGAAAAGATTTCCGATAAGAAGCAGCATTCCGGTCAGCGTTCCTTCCGGTGCTATGAAAACATGTACCAAAACAATATTGATGATGATCGGGAAAATTGCCACACTCGCAAATGCTACAAATCTGCCAATTACGAATAAAAGCCCGCAAACCAGTTCGACGGATTTTATAAACGCCATCAGATAGCCGCTCGCCATGACACCTTGCATAAAAGTTTTCAGCGGGTCTTTTAACTCCGGCTGAGGAAATAAGTCGAAAAAATATACGATGGAACCAAATAAAAACATCAATCCCATCAGGATACGGACAATTACAATGGCGACTTTCATCTTTCGAAATTTAAGTGAAAGTAAGAAAAAAGCGTATAATTTACCGAATCGATTGAATTTAAACCGCTACTGCGCCTTTGATGTGCGGCCATGGTTCATAGCCTTCCAAAGTGAAATCATCGAACGTGAAATCAAAGATATTCTTGATTTCAGGATTCAGCTTCATGGTCGGCAGCGGTTTTGGTTCGCGCGAAAGCTGAAGATTCAGCTGTTCGATATGGTTGTTGTAAATGTGCGCATCGCCAAAAGTGTGGATAAATTCACCCGGCTGGAGTCCGACGACCTGTGCGACCATCATCGTAAATAGTGCGTAGGATGCAATGTTGAACGGAACGCCGAGAAAAATATCGGCACTGCGTTGATATAGTTGGCAGGAAAGTTTTCCGTCGGCGACATAAAACTGGAAAAATGCATGGCATGGCGGAAGCGCTGCTTTTCCATTGGCGACATTTTCAGCAAAAGATTTTCTGGTATCGGGCAGAACCGACGGATTCCACGCCGAAACCAGCATGCGCCGGCTGTTCGGATTTGTTTTTAGCGTTTCGATCAATTCGGTGATCTGGTCGATTTCCTCACTGTTCCAGTTGCGCCACTGATGTCCGTAAACCGGTCCGAGGTCGCCATTTTCATCAGCCCATTCATCCCAGATCTTTACGCCGTTTTCGTTCAGGTAATTGATATTCGTGTCGCCTTTGAGAAACCACAGCAATTCGTAAATAATCGACTTCAAATGGAGTTTTTTCGTCGTCACCATCGGGAAACCCTCAGAGAGGTCGAATCGCATCTGATATCCAAAAACGCTGATGGTTCCGGTTCCCGTGCGATCGCCTTTTTGCGTTCCGTTTTTAAGGACATGGGAGACGAGGTCGTGGTATTGCTGCATTGAGTCCGTTTATTTGTTTTTTGAGGATTTGTTTATTTGGATTCGAATACCCGAATCAACACATCAACTCTCTCTTTTCGAGATCTCATCCCTGATCTTCGCCGCCTTCTCATAATCCTCATCGCGAACTGCGCCCTGAAGCATTTCATGAAGTTCCGACAGGCTCAGTTTCGTGTATTCCTGGCCGGCTTTGTTCGTTTCTTCCATTCCGAAGGTTTCCGGATGCGACAAAACATCGTCGTGCTCGCGGTGTTCTTCCGATTCGGACGGGCTGGCCTTTAAATAGATCCCGGCTTTGTCGAGGATGTTTTTGTAGGTAAAAATCGGCGCATTGAAACGTAAGGCCAAAGCGATTGCGTCCGATGTCCGTGCGTCGATGATCTCTTCGATCTTGTCGCGTTCGCAGATGATGCTCGAGTAGAATACGCCGTCGACCAATTTATGGATGATCACCTGCTTGACGACAATGTCAAAACGGTCGGCAAAATTCCGGAAAAGGTCATGAGTCAGCGGTCTTGGCGGCTTGATTTCCTTTTCAAGTGCGATTGCGATCGACTGTGCTTCAAAAGCCCCGATGACAATTGGCAGTTTGCGTTCACCATCAACTTCATTCAGGATCAGCGCGTACGCCCCGTTTTGTGTCTGGCTGTACGAAATCCCTTTAATCGTTAGTTTAACCAAGCTCATACGCTATCAAATCTTACCGCAAATTACTGAATTTTAATTCGAATAAAAAAGCCGTTCAAAACCGACAGGACATCAACTTTGAACAGCTTTTTAAACAATCGGGCCACTACGAATGCTGTGCCTTGAACTCTTTTATTTTTTGTGTCAGTTTCGGAACGATCTCAAATGCATCGCCTACAACGCCATAATCTGCAACCTTAAAGAAAGGCGCCTCAGGATCCGCGTTGATCACTACTTTTACTTTCGATGAATTGATTCCCGCGATGTGCTGGATTGCGCCCGAAATTCCAACGGCTACATATAAATTCGATGCAACCGGACGACCTGTCTGACCGACGTGTTCAGAGTGCGGCCTCCACCCAAGATCCGATACAGGCTTGGAGCATGCGGTTGCAGCGCCCAATGCCGACGCAAGGTCTTCGATCAGATGCCAGTTTTCCGGACCTTTCAATCCGCGTCCGCCCGAAACGACGATCTCGGCATCAGCGATCGTAACTTTTCCTGACGCTTTCTCAGTTGATTCTACTTTTACCGCAAAATCATTATCATTGAGCGATGGTGAGAAATCCACGGCCTGCGCAGCGCCATTGCTTTCCACTAATCCATATGAATTCTTTGCAAGGGCAAGAACTTTGACATCGGTTGAAATTTCCGTGATGTTGAACGCCTTATTCGAAAATGCATTTCTCTTGACGCGGAACGGCGAAGTGCTTTCAGGCAATCCGACAACGTTCGAGGCATAGCCCGCGTCGAGTGCAACCGCAACGAGCGGCGCGATGTAAAGGCTGTCCGTCGTCGACGACATTAAAACCAGTTTTGTTCCTTCCTGTTTTGCGGCCTGCGCAATCACATCGGCGAATGCTTTGGCCGAAAATTGAGTTAGCTTGTCGTTCGATACTTTAAGGACTTTGTCCACACCATATTTTCCAAGTTCGGACACATCGCCTGTATTGATCGTTACAGCAGTCACGGTCGTCCCAAGGGATTCAGCAACTTTTTTGCCGTATGATGCAAGCTCGAAAGCGACTTTTTTGAATTTGCCTTCAGCTGATTCTGCGTATATTAAAATTGACATGTTTTTAATTTTTTACCGCTAAGGCGCGAAGTCAGGAACTTTGCGTCTTTGCGACTTTGTGGTTAATTAGATCACTTTTGCTTCGTTGTGCAGTGCATTGACCAGCTCATCCAGATTGTCTACCGTATACATTTTCACTGCAGATTTTGGAGCAGGCTTTTCGAATTTCACCGCTTTTGTATTCGGTGTTGCCGAAACCGGTTCAAGCACCTGAAGTGCTTTTGTACGTGCCGTCATGATTCCGCGCATGTTCGGGATGCGAAGGTCTTTTTCTTCGACGAGT
>CBDUBP010000200.1:0-5089 GCA_965365415.1 uncultured bacterium
CCGCCAAAAGAAGGAGAGAAGTTTTTCCCTTTGGTCCGGGTATTAAAAATCAACGGACACGATCCGCAGGTTGTTCGCGACAGGATTGCTTTTGAGCACTTGACGCCGATCTTCCCGAAAGAAAAGTTTAAGCTTGCTGAGAGGCAAAGCACGAACTCTACCAGGATCATCGACCTGTTTTCGCCAATCGGAAAAGGCCAGCGCGGAATGATCGTCGCACAGCCAAAAACCGGTAAAACGATGCTCTTGAAAGATATCGCAAACGCGATTGCCGCAAATCACCCCGAAGCTTATCTCATTGTGCTTCTGATCGATGAACGTCCGGAAGAAGTTACTGATATGCAGCGGAATGTACGCGGTGAGGTCATTGCCTCAACATTCGACCGCGAACCGCAGGAACATGTGAAGATCGCTAATATCGTTCTTGAAAAAGCAAAGCGTTTGGTTGAATGTGGACACGACGTCGTGATCCTGCTTGACTCCATTACAAGGCTTGCACGTGCATACAATACGGTTCAGCCGGCATCGGGTAAAGTTTTGAGTGGTGGTGTCGATGCGAACGCGCTTCAGAAACCGAAACGTTTCTTTGGTGCTGCGCGGAATGTCGAAAATGGCGGATCTTTAAGCATCATCGCGACTGCGCTTACTGAAACTGGCTCAAAAATGGACGAGGTCATCTTCGAGGAGTTTAAAGGAACCGGAAACATGGAACTTCAGCTTGACCGTAAGATTGCAAACCGCAGGATTTTCCCGGCAATCGACCTTACGTCTTCGAGCACGCGCCGTGACGATCTTTTACTTGATGACTCAACGATCCAGCGTATGTGGATCATGCGTAAATATTTAGCGGATATGAATCCGGTTGAAGCAATGGATTTCATCAACGATCGTTTCCGCAAGACCAGGAACAATGAAGAATTCCTTATTTCGATGAACGATTAAGTGAGATCATTTCAAAAAAAATCCCGCTCAGAGGCGGGATTTTTTGTTTTATGTTAAATCGTTAGTTTACGATGACCTTTTTATATGCTTCGCGATTTCCTGAAGCCAATCGAAGAATATAAAATCCGCGCGGCAAAGCAATCAAAGTATAAGTTGAATTCACCTGCGTTGGCTGTCTTAGCGCGTGAATGATTTGTCCGTTGATATTGATCACTTCGATGCTGTTTAATTCCAGTTCGCTTGAGATATTGATCGTTCCGTCAATGCTGGGATTCGGATAAACAGATAACATGTCCGCCAATTCACGTTCCGGCGTTGTCAATGACGGCCAGCGATTTTCGGCCGGCGTGCCGCCCCAAATTACGGTAGCGAGATATGGATTGTCGATAAAAGGATTGCGGTTCCCTTGTCCGTATTGATTTGAAGCGTTTCCAAGATATGCATTTCTCTGATCTTCCACAGCCGAAACCGGATCGGCTGCGTTCCATTCAAGGAACAGCGTGATCATGTTCGGATCGGATGCGACAGTCGTGCCTGTTCCGACATTTTTCGGCAGGCATTGGTTTCCGTAACGCAGGTACATATACATCATCATGCGCGCAACATCGCCTTTCCATTCATCGCCGGGATACCACGTCGAACTCGTGATGTCACGTGAATTGCCTGAACCGTCGGTAAATTTCTCACTTCCACGGTCGCCGTTGCGATCCACATCGGCGGAACGCAAATGATGCGCATCAGCACCCGGACCGGATTCACCAAGATCCGGATTGCCTAGCGATTTTGCATAAGTGTGTTCGCGGTTCCATTCGCAAGAAGTTCCGCCGCCATCGCTGTTCTTGTTGCGTCGGCGATGATCTTTATCATCGGATTGGGATGCAGGGCATATATTGTTGCTGAAACCATAAATCAGAAGCACATTCTGGTTGGTCGGGTCGGCTGGATCGAGGTCGACAATACGAAGCGCATTCTCCGCTTGTGCATACGTCAGCGTTTTTGTATGCGTGGTCGTTATTTTCGTCGCAAGCGCATTCTTGAGCGCCATGCCTGTCAGGTTAAAATTGAATCCGTTATAATATGGGGCAGGAGCGCCGGGCTGACTGAATCCTGCAGCTGTGAAGAGCATTGCAAGGAAAGCGTAAAATTTATTCATAGGTAGATTTTGAACGCGCTAAAGTAATCCATATTTGGACATTACGCGCAAATATTTTGGGGTGCTATGTTATTCGATGATAATCTTCTTCGTTACCGATGCGTCTGCCGTAACTGCGGTCAGGAAATACATTCCCGATTGCAAACCGTCGATCGAATAGATTCCATCAACAGCTATCGGTGCGGAAATGCGCTGGACGATCTGGCCGTTTATTGACGAGATTTTAATGGATTGGATCGCGTCATCAGATTTGATATGGATCTGATTATTTTTGGACGGAATAGGATATACAACGATATTTCCGGCGACGAGATCAGCCGTTGAAAGTGCGCACTCCATACTCCAGATCATGCATGCATATTCCGGATGATCTACGAATGGATTGCGGTTTTCCTGATATGTATAAATTTCGTTATTGCGGTCGATTTCCTTCTGAGAAACAGGATCGTTCGCATGCCAGTTGAGAAGGATCAGCAAAAATGGATCGGCGATGGATTTGGTCGACGTTCCATCAAACATCGGATAATTCCAGCCGCCCATAACATTTTGATAACGGGTAACAAAATAAAAATAGATCCGCGCGATATCACCCTTGAACTCATCGATCGGTTCGAAAACAAGCTGTGAATAACCCGCCGCGTATCCTGTATTGATATTAAAGCCAAGCTTCGAGCCGTTCATGGTTGGATTCGAAATTCCAGATTGAGTAACAAGTGTTCCTGCGACACCAAACGGATGGTTGCTACGGAATCCATTGACGCGGCCGTCAGTGGGAAGCAGGTGATGCGCATCGCCACGCATTGGCTCGGCCTGGCCAAATACCGACTGCGGTATTACGTGTTCGGCATTATAGCAGTCGCCTTCGGAATCATAATTACCACATTGATCGCCATCGCCTATGACGCTGTAATTGTACGGATCGGGACCTGCCGGATTTTCAGAATACGGATCGAGGATCGTATTATTGTTTTCATAATATTGATCGCGATCCGCTCCCGGGAAAAAATCGTCGATCGAATTATAAGGCTGCGGATCATAGTTCTTGATGATATTGTGAAGCTGGGTTTTAAGAGTATAACCGGTGCCTGTGGCTGAATTGTAATAACCTGAGGGGATTTGCGCGGAAGCATATCCGAAGATCAGCAATAGTAAAAAGTATAATTTTTTCATAGCAATCAATTCATTTTTCGTTCGAGCAATGCCATGTAGAATCCATCGAAACCGGACTCCGAAGCAAGCAATTTTTTTTCTTTTACAAAGGTAAAGTTTTTCCCTGTCTCGGTGGTCAGGAAGCGCTCCACTTGTTGTTGATTTTCAGACGGAAGCACTGAGCAGGTCGCATACACCAGTTTTCCGCCCGGCTTAACGATCCGTGAATAGCTTTCGAGTACTTCCACTTGCACTTTACGAATGTTGTCGATGAATTCGGGCTGCAGTTTCCATTTTGCATCCGGATTGCGTTTTAGCACACCAAGTCCGCTGCATGGCGCATCAATCAGCACGCGATCGGCTTTTTCATAAAGTTTCTTGATGACTTTGGTCGAATCTATGATGCGATATTCAATATTGAAAGCGGCGTTGCGTTTTGCACGCAGTTTCAATTGTTTGAGTTTGCTTTCGTAAAGATCCATCGCGATAAGCTGGCCTTTGTTCTGCATCAATGATGCAAGATGCAATGTTTTACCGCCCGCGCCGGCACACGTATCAACAACACGCATTCCTGGCTGAACATCAAGGAATTGTGCCACCAGTTGAGAATTTGCATCCTGGACTTCAAACATTCCTTCCTTGAATGCATCTGTGAGGAAATCATTCGCGCGTTCCTTTAGGACAAGTGCATCCGGCTGGTCTTCGAGGAAATCGGTTTCGATATCCTGGTCCATTAGAATGGCGCGCAATTTTTGCTTTGTCGTTTTGAGTGTATTCGTACGAAGGACAACTTTCGCAGGCTGGTTTTGGGCGGCAATTTCCTTCGACCATAATTTCTCGCCGAGTTCCTTGACGCCAAGTTCATCCATCCAGTCGGGAATGGATTCCTTGATCGCACGTATCTTTGAAAGTTCGTCGAATTTGCCTTTGATCTTGCGTTCAGGAGTTCCTTCGAGCTGGCGCCAGTCGGGAATCGGGTAACCGCGCAAAACCGCCCATGAGGCGAACATCCGCCAAAGATCATCACGGTCGAACGGGTCTTTTACCCCGGCAATTTCTGCATACAGCCTTTTCCATCGGACGATCTCGTAAATCGTTTCCGCAACAAACTTACGGTCGGAACTTCCCCAGCGTTTATCTTTTTTTAAAGCCCGCGCAACGACTTTATCCGCGTACTCGCCATCGTTAAAAATGGCATTGAGAGAATCGATTGTCGTATACACAAGATTTCTATGTAATCTCATTCTGTAAATTTGAGCGGCAAAGGTATCACAAAATAGATGGCTTGAACAAATGTTTTGGTAAAGTTAAGATTTGCTATATATCAGTTAGTTAGCTTAATTTCACTTACTAAATTCATCAATTTTGAAAACATCATTACACTTGTTTTGGTCTGCTTTTATACTATTGCAGACCATTGGCCCAAAGTTGGGAGCGCAGCCATTTGAAATGGGCCGGACGACGATCACTTTTTCCGATCCGTCACGTGATAACAGGGAAATAGAAACCGAAATTTACTATCCCGCTGTAACCGCGGGTGAAAATGTTCCGGTCGCAGTAACAGGAACCGGATTTCCGCTGATTGTTTTCGGGCATGGTTTCGTAATGTCTTTTACGGCCTACGGAAACATAACTGATGCACTTGTCCCGGATGGATACATTGTCGCATTTCCAAAAACAGAATCGGGAATACAGCCGTCGCATACTAATTTTGGATTGGATCTCGCATATGTTGTGTCGGAAATGGAATTGCTCGGAAATTCTGAAAGTACTCTCTTTTATCAGCGTTTGAATGATAAATCAGCGGTGATGGGACATAGTATGGGCGGCGGTGCGGCATTTCTT
>CBDUBP010000201.1:0-5031 GCA_965365415.1 uncultured bacterium
GTATCGTACTCGCGGCATCACCCTGGATTTTCGGTTTTGCGGATGCGATATGGGTTCCTCACGTTTTGCTGGGTATCGTGGAAATCATGGCGAGCCTGATGACAAAACAAACCCGGTCGTCACACTCGAATGTGAAACATCACGCAACACATTGACATAAGTTGTTGGTTGCCGAAAATATTTATATTTTCCCGGTCTTGTAAGAAGCGGCTTAGTCCGCTTCTTTTTTTATATCAGCTCGTAAACCGCCCATACAGATAGCGCAAAAATCAAGTGGGCGACAAACAGCTGCAGATAATAATTTTTATAATCCACGCGCGGTTCGTCGGATGGAAGCCTGAATATGACCATCCATCCAAGAATTCCAATAATGCCGATTGCAGCCCCAAATACCAACGACGACCATACATTTAACTCGACAATACCTTCATCCCGCAGAAAATCATACGCAAAAACAAATGCCACTCCAATGGAATAATGAATCAGCCATCCGAGAAACCATCTGGCGTATGCTCCTATATTTAAATGCAGCAGGCGCATAACGTATTGGAGCAAAACAGGTTCTTTGAAAAGTTTCCGGAATGAAGCTGACATCAGATAGCTAAAAGCTGTCATGAAACTCGTACCTGCGAGGGCGCCAATTAAAATCTTTGTAAAATCCATAATAAAACAGAGGCCTACCCGTGGTAAGCCTGATTATCAATGCCTGCTTTGATCCGTGGGTTCATCCGGCTCATCAGCATGATGAAAATTCGAGACGGTCGGGATAAAGTCGTCTTTGCTGCTGTCGGAATGCGCCTGGTCGTTAATGTTATATTTATCGATCAGCTCGCGGCTCCCACGGTGGACTACTTCGTCGTTATCGGATACGTGCCCATCCTGGACTTTTCGTTCCGCCTCACTGTAACCGCTACCCGTAGTTGTATCGGAATCTCCAAAAGTATTGTTTCCGGTATTATCCGCTTGCATGCCGGCCGGTTTGTTGCCATACTCTGCCGCTGTTTTTAGGGTATCGTCACTGTCGTTTTCGCTATATTCCTTATGCGTGGTTTCCATAATAATTTCGATTTAAGTTCATGTGATTTATCGCCACAGCCGAAACTGGAGGCTGCCTCCGATTTGACGGAGCACTGTTAACAGGTTGTTGGTTCTTTTCATTTTGCAATTCATTTTTTACAATTTCCACAACATTCTTATACTGTTCGCTCAGAGCTACGACGAGGTCGCCTTTTCCTGCGATCTCCAAAGCGCGTTTGATCGCGTCGGTTTCTGCGGAAATGATCTCGTATGTCATATCGCAATTATGCTCCTTGATGCTTTCGGGAAGCAGCTGCACAATCGAATCGGCGCTGCGTCCGCGCAGATCATGCTCCTGCCTGATGATGATATGGTCAAACATCCTGCAGGCGATTGCCGCGCATTCGCTGATGTCTTCATCACGACGGTCACCGATTCCCGATATGATGCCAATTTTCCTGGAAGCATCCATGTTCTTGATATAATCCTCGATCGCTTTGTATCCATGCGGATTGTGTGCATAGTCGATCAGCACTTTAAAATCGGCAAACTCAAACAAATTCAGCCTGCCCGGTGGCTGTTCGAAGCTTGGGATAAATGTCTGCAGTGAATATCTGATGTCGTCAAGTCTAAAGCCCCACAAATAGCCTGCAAGCGCGCCCGCCATCGCATTGGCTACCATGAATTTTGCGCTACCGTCAAATGTGACGGGAATGTGGGAGACATTTTCAACCCTGATGCGCTGACTTCCTTTGATTATGCTAATAAAACCATTTTCATACACGGCAACAGGTTTTTCGGCGGCGATCTGTTTGCGGATGATCTCATTCTTTTCATCGAGACTGAAAAATGCAACTTTACAATCGAGTTCCCTCGCGATGCGTACACAGTTTTCATCTTCGGCATTCAGAACGGCCCAGCCCGATTTCCTGACGCTTCTTGCGACGACAGCTTTTACATTTGCCAGATCACGAACCGTATGTATATCGTTCAGTCCTAAATGGTCTTCCCTGATATTTGTAATGATCGCAACATCACACTGATTGAATGCCAGTCCTGAGCGCAATATCCCGCCACGTGCCGTCTCAAGTACCGCAAAATCCACCGTTGGATCCTTAAGGATGAATTGCGCGCTCATCGGTCCGGTCGTGTCGCCTTCTTCAACGAGGAAATCATTGACATAGATTCCATCGGTAGTCGTATAACCGGTGCGAAAGCCGCTGTTTTTGGCCATATGAGCCATCAGTCTCGTCGTCGTTGTCTTGCCATTCGTGCCTGTGATCGCGATGATTGGAATGCGGCTCGGTTTTCCGGGCGGATACAGCATATCAACGACTGCCGCGCCTACATTGCGGGGTTTTCCTTTTGATGGTGCGATATGCATCCTGAATCCGGGCGCAGCGTTGACTTCCAGCACGACACCGCCATTGCTTCGGATCGGTGTTTCAAGGCTGTCGGCCATAATATCGATGCCACATACGTCAAGCCCGACAATTTTAGAAATCCTTTCGGCCAGGAAAACGTTTTCAGGATGCAGGTCTTCCGTCACATCGATCGCCGTACCGCCGGTACTGAGGTTGGCTGTCGATTTCAGATAAATTATTTCTCCATCTGAAGGCACTGAATTCAATGTCAGATGATTCTTCGCCAGCATGGAATCGGTGTCGCGATCGATGTCAATTTTCGTCAGGACATTCTCATGTCCGTATCCACGACGAGGATCCGAATTTTCGATTTCAATTAATTGTCTGATCGACGTTTCACCATCACCTATAACATGTGCCGGGATCCGTTTTGCCGCCGCAACCACTTTGTTGTTGATGACCAGGATCCGGAAATCATAACCAGTAACATATTTCTCGACGAGTACAGCTTTACTGTATTGACGTGCGAAGTTAAAGCCCTGGACGGCATCCGGCCATGACGCGACATTTATCGAAGCGCCTTTTCCTTGATTTGAATCCAATGGTTTGATAACGATCGGATATCCGACATCAATCAGCAGCTGCTTCATTTCGTCCAAATCATAGCAAACGCCTCCTTTGGGTACAGGAATTTTTGCCTTTGTAAGCACTCTTTTGGTCAAATCTTTATTGCCGGCGATATCCACGCCGAGACAATTAGTTTTGCCCGTGATCGTGGCCTGGAACTGAACCTGATTAACGCCGTAACCCAACTGTATCCACGAATTGGATTCGAGCCGTAGCCACGGAATCCCGCGCCTTTCGGCTTCGTCTACAATGCTCTTCGTACTCGGACCCAGGCACTCCTTTTTGCAGATGGCGCGCATCGCTTCAATATCGGCATCAATTTCATACAATTTGCCTTCAATGATTGCCTCTACAATCCGAACTGCTGCTTTGGCCGCATAAAGACCGGCTTCTTCGACTTCATACGCAAATACAACGTTATAAACACCTTCTTCCTTAGTACTTCGCGTGCGTCCGTATCCCGCTTCCATTCCCGCGAGGGACTGAATTTCCAACGCAACGTGTTCGATGACATGCCCCATCCAGGTTCCCTCTTCGACACGTTTAAAAAATCCGCCACGAACGCCTTCCGAACATTCGTGTTTCACCATAGTCGGTAAAAGTTTTTCCAATCGCTCTTTAAATCCGTCAATTTTGTTGGTGGGAAAATTTTCCATTTCTTCCAGATCAAGACGCATCTGGATTAATTTTTTGCGATAGTTGCTCCAGACGTTTGGTCCGCGCAGCACCTGCATCTTAAGAATTTTCATATTGTTTTGTTCATTTCGTAAACCGGAAAAGTGGCTTACTGGCTTGCTTTTTCAAAGTTCCCTTATGTTGGAGCTTATTTCTTTATAAAATTTCCCTAAAACATTATATTTAAAATGTCTGCAGTAACTCATGCCCTGAAAATGGAAATGATATAAAATTTTTTCGATGACATGAAGTAATTTAGGTAAGCTAATATGTAAATCCACATGAGAAGAAAAGGTAAAGTCATTGTAATTGGCGGTCATGAGGACAAAGGAATGCCCGAAGGGGAAAGAAAGTCAATTGAACAATCTGAGTTTTTAAAAGACAGCATCCTAAAAAGGATCGTCGACGAATCGGATAAAAAGACCCGGTCAAAAATTGAAATAGTACCGACCGCATCGACAGAGCCTGAATCCACCGCCGGAGATTATCTGTCGGCATTTGGACTACTAAAAGTAAAAGATGTCAATGTACTTGATATTCGCAAACGTGAAGAAGCCTACGATGAAAAAAATCTTGAGAGGCTGAGGGCTGCCGATGTGGTTTTCTTCACCGGCGGCGACCAAATGCGGCTGACGTCGATCTTCGGCGGGACGCCTTTCTATGATATAATGTCCGAAAAACTCAAAAAAGAACCTTTTATTTATGCGGGCACCTCTGCAGGAGCCGCAGCTGCATCCGACAGCATGATCTATGAAGGCAGGCCGGAAAGTGCATTGCTGAAAGGAGAAGTCAAAACCTCTACAGGACTGGGTTTGGTCACAGATGTGATCTTTGATACGCATTTCATTAACCGCGGACGCATCGGTCGATTATTTCAACTGATCGTCAGCAATCCTACTGTTTTGGGCGTCGGACTTGAAGAAGACACGGCACTCCTGTTTAAAAACAACAAAATGGAGGCAATTGGTTCCGGAATGACGATCGTCGTTGATGGGAAGAAGATCAGGAACAGCAATCTTCTGGAAATTCGTGATGGCGCACCGTTATCCATTGACGGGCTGACGATTCACGTGATGAGCCGGACAGATGTCTTTGATCTCGAAACCAGGACGATGGAAATAAATACGGAAGAGCAGGACCTTAGATAAGCTCGTTCTTAAAATCAGTCATCACTTTCTCGGTGAATCCATTTTCCATATAAGTCTTAAAGTTTTCAATATCGGTACGGACCACCTTTTCAAAACCGGGAGTGAACAATCTTGCGATATTTTCGCCGATGGTGCCAAGCGGCGCACGGTACGTAATAGTGACGTCGATTTCCGATCTATCGTCGGATAGCCGTTTGAAT
>CBDUBP010000202.1:0-5019 GCA_965365415.1 uncultured bacterium
AAAACGTGCGGGTTTCAGGCTTGGGACAAAAGATGTTTTTTTAAATGTCACAGGAGGAATTTCTGTAGATGATCCTGCAATCGATCTTGCTGTTGTCGCTGCAATCCTGTCATCAAACGAAGATATTCCGGTAGGAAAAGGGTTTTGCTTTGCGGGTGAAGTCGGATTATCGGGCGAAATCCGACCTGTAAATCGCGTAGAGCAGCGGATTCAGGAGGCTGAAAAACTTGGGTTCACGACGATATTCATTTCTAAATACAACAAAATCAGTATCAAAAGTCCTTCAATAGAAATCAGGTTCGTTTCGCGGATCGAAGACGTAGCATCTGAATTGTTCGGTTAGCGGCAATTGCGTAACTTTATGAAAAAGAACCTGCCGGGCATTTGATGAAAAAGAAAACCAAAAAACGATTGAAACGCGGACTTTTAGCGGTTGCCGCACTGTTCGTGATATTGATTATCGGATACTTTGCATTCCGCAATGTCGTTCTGAGAAAAATCATCGAAAAGGCCCAGGCAAAGATCGAAACGGATTACAACAGTACTTTCACTGTAAAAGATGCGAAGTTTCGTGGGATTTCGGGTGTCGACCTTACAGATGTCCTCCTCATTCCAAACAATGCCGATACGATCTTCAGGATGCAGACGATCAAAACCGATGTCGATCTTGCAAACCTTCTCATCGGAAAAGTCCAGATCGAGGAATTGGAAATCGGAAACGGTTTCATCAGGCTGGTAAAAACGGGTACGTCCAAAAATTTCGATGCATTCATCCGCAATAAAAAAGATTCGACGCAGACACAAATGCCTGCCGAGAAACGTAATTACGCAAGAACGGCTTATAGGATCTTGTCACGTGCATTGAATTTGGTGCCGACCGACATGAAGCTCAAAAATGTTTCTTTGCAGGTGAACGATAACGGAAAAAAAGCTGCCGTAAAACTGGCCGGCCTCACTTTGCAGGATCAGAAGATGGAATCGTCGATTACGGTAACAACCAACACTTTCAGCCAGCGATGGAAGATCAAGGGCATGGCCGACCCTCGCGGCCGACAGGCTGATCTAAGCTTTTTTAATATCGATTCGGGCGCGATCAAGGTTCCGTACCTCGATGAACGTTACAATTTGAAAGCGGGTTTCGATTCGATTCGCGTCAACCTACAAAATCTTGACATGGATGGGGACGAACTGCACGTCGACGGTTTTGCTTCGATATCCCGCCTGACGATCAATCATCCGAAAGTCGCATCGAAAGACGTGGTTGTCGACAAGGCAAGATTTGACTATAACTTTCTATTCGGTCCCGATTTTATCCGTGTCGACAGCACATCCACTGCACAGCTAAACAAGCTCAAATTCCATCCATTCGCCGAATATAATATCGAGAAGGATACGGTTTATACGCTCAAGGTGAAAATCCCGAAAATGAAAGCGCAGGATTTCATCACGTCGTTGCCGAACGGTTTGTTTACGCATTTCGAGGGCATGGTCGCCGAGGGAAGTTTTGATTTCAGGCTTGATTTCATGTACAATAAGAATAAGCCAAATAAGATCGTTCTGAAAAGCATCTTAAATAAGCAGAACCTCAAAATTTTAAAATATGGTGAAGCAGATCTCGACAAGCTGAACGGTGAATTCACATACCGTGCCGTCGAAAATGGCCGAGAGCAGCGGCCCGTTCGGGTGGGTTACGGAAACCCGAATTATACACCTTACAATCAGATTCCTTCAATGCTGCGAAACGCGGTGCTGACCTCGGAAGACCCATCATTCTTTCGTCATAAAGGGTTTATCAATGAAGCGTTCAAGCAGTCGATCGTCCAAAATATAAAAACCAAAAAATTCGCGCGCGGTGCAAGCACCATCTCAATGCAGCTGGTGAAAAACGTATTCCTGACACGCGAAAAAACACTATCGCGAAAATTAGAGGAAATCTTGCTGGTGTACGTTTTGGAAAATCAGCGGATCGTCAGCAAGGAGCGGATGCTTGAGGTGTATTTCAATATCATTGAATGGGGTCCAAATGTGTATGGCATCGGCGAAGCATCGCGTTTCTACTTTCAAAAACATCCGACAGATCTCTCCCTGAAGGAAAGTTTGTTCCTTGCATCGATCATCCCGCGGCCGAAGAAATTCTATTGGCAGTTCAATGATGAAGGCGAACTGCGGACATTGTATGCGCGGCATCAGGAACGCCTTACACGGCTCATGTTCCAACGTGCGCTTCTAAAACCCGAAGATACGCTGTACCAGCTTAAAAAATTATTGATCTCCGGACCTGCAAAATCTTATATCAAAACCAAGGCGCCGGATGTCATAGCGCCTGATCCTGAAATGGATGAATTTGATTTCTGAGTGGGAATTCTGTAACTACTTAATCAGAATTTGAAAGGTTATTCACAGAAAAACATCTAAATTTAGCTGAATTTAAAAATTTAGATATGAAAATCATTACTTATTTATTCTTACTGCTGTCAGCCATTTCATACTCGCAAACGATTGGCGTTACGCAGTTTGCAACCGGTTTCAACGATCCCGTGGCGATCGTAAATGCCGGTGATGACAGGCTGTTCATAGTACAGCAATCCGGTCAGATCCGCATCCTGAATCCCGACGGAACTATAAATGCAACAAATTTCCTCACTTTGGGAACTGACATCATCAGTGTTGGAAGCGAGCGCGGATTACTCGGACTTGCATTTCATCCTGATTATGCCGACAACGGCGTATTCTACATAAACTATACGCGTGCAGGCGATGGCGCCACAGTGGTTTCACGTTATAACGTAAGTACCGATCCAAATGTCGCAAATGCCGCAAGCGGATTCCCGATTTTGACTGTTCTGCAACCATTCAGCAATCATAATGGCGGAACGATAGGATTTGGCCCTGAGGGATATCTATACATCGGAATGGGTGATGGCGGAAGCGGCGGCGATCCGGGTGACCGCGCGCAGGATATCAATGAGAATCTTGGGAAAATGCTTCGGATTGATGTCGACCCTACGGGAACATATACAATTCCACCTGACAATCCATTTGCAGGAACTGTCACCGGAAGCGATGAAATCTGGGCGCTCGGACTAAGGAATCCTTGGAAATGGTCGTTTGACAGGCTTACGACCGATCTGTGGATTGCCGATGTCGGACAGGGAACTGTAGAAGAAATAAACCATGTCAGCTCGACCGAAGCCGGAGTAAACTACGGATGGCGGTGTTATGAAGGAAGTCTGAGCTTTAATACGGATGGCTGCGGGGCAACCGAAAATTACACTTTCCCGGTTGCCGAATATACCCATGATGAAACTGATGGATGCTCTGTGACCGGCGGATATGTTTACCGGGGAGCACTTTACCCTAATTTCTATGGGAAATATTTCTTTGCAGATTTTTGCGTTAATCGAATTGGAATGTATACCGAAGGCGTGGGTATCACGTATTCCGCCAATTTTCCTGCGGTTGGGAATGTTACGTCATTTGGAGAAGATATCAATGGCGAACTGTATTTTACATCCATAAACGACGGCCGTATCTTTAAACTGATCGACACGTCCCTGGGAACTTCCGATTTTGCGGAAAACGGGTTGTCACTTTTCCCAAATCCTGCAACCGACATGATTACAATATTGCAATCAGGAACCAGTCCGCTGAAAAATTTTAAACTCTATGACGTCTCCGGAAAGCTATTGATGGACAGGAAAATCTCTGCCGGACAAAGCATGCAATTTGATGTTTCGATGCTGGCTTCAGGAATATATGTCATCACTGTCGACGATCATTCAGGAAATGCTTTCAGCGCAAAGCTATCAGTAAACTAATCAGCTGTTTGTGTGACAATATCAAGGAGGAACCGAAAATTGTTCCTCTTTTTTTTTGAGTGCTATGTTGAAAAAACTTTCTTAAAAAACACTTAAATTTGGGTAAACTACCATTTATGAAAAAGTGCGCACTCTTCATGTTGTTCTTTTCATTAAGCATGCAGTCCCAGGAATTGGGCGTGACATTATTTGCAACTGACTTCTGGTTTCCGACCGAGATTGCTCATGCCAATGACGACAGACTATTTGTACTGGAAAAAGCAGGAAAAATAAAAATCCTTCAGCCAGACGGAACAGTTAACCCCGCGCCATTTTTACTCCTGCCCGAAGAGATCGTGCATACAGATATTGAAGGCGGACTACTCGGTCTGGCGTTTCATCCAAATTATAGCGAAAATGGATTTTTTTATATCTATTACTCACGAACCGACGGGATGGCGATCGTCTCAAGATTTTCAGTAAGTGAAGATCCTGACATCGCAGATGCAGACAGTGAGCTTGTAATTCTTGAGATGCCGCACCCATTTTCCGCACATTATGGCGGAACCTTGAAATTCGGACCGGACAACCTGCTTTATATCAGCACGGGTGATGGCGGCGGTACGGATATAGGTGTGAAATCACAAAACATCGTCGAAAACCTCGGAAAAATATTAAGACTTAATGTCGATGCTCCCGCTCCGCACATTCCTTCCGGAAATCCGTTTGTCGGCATCGACGGAAACGATGAAATTTGGGCACTTGGTTTTCGAAATCCGTGGAAATTCTCATTTGACAGACTGACCGGCGACATGCTGATCAGTGATGTTGGCGAGTCACAAATGGAAGAAATCAATAAAATCGAAGCGCCTCTTACTGCCGGACTGAACTTTGGCTGGAGGTGTTACGAAGGAACCATGCAATACAACACGATCGACTGTGGTTCTATGGAATCAATGGTTTTGCCCTATGCCGAGTATAACCACTCCATCGGATGTGCGGCTATGTGTATCGCGGGACTCAATATCCCGAATTGGCAGGTAAATACATTTTCTCAGATTTTTGTCTCCATAGGATCGCGATGCTGGATGAAGGAGGAACCATTTCCTATTCTGAAACTGTCGAAGAGAACTATTATTTTACAACCCTCGGCGAAGACATGGATGGCGAGCTTTACATTACGGGAGGCCACAATCTATACAAAATCACTTCTACACCTCTA
>CBDUBP010000203.1:0-5018 GCA_965365415.1 uncultured bacterium
CGCAAAATGTCGGGTTCTGTCGGAGTTGAGCGTATCTTCCCGGTAAACCTGCCGGCTTTGCAAAAAGTCGAGATCAACAAGAAAGGCCATGTTCGCCGTGCACGTATATTCTACTTCCGCGAGCTTACTGGTAAGAAAGCGAAGATCAAGGATAAAAGGATGAAATAAAAAAACCGGCTTAGGCCGGTTTTTTTATTTCAAAGTGCCAAAGATATAAAGCTCCAAAGTGACAAAGCAACGACCCAAGCTTTGGAGTTTTGTTCCTTTGGCGCTTAGGAGCTTTTCCCTATATTTGTGTTCATTTTTTCAAACCTTCATTCATGACTAAAATAAAAGTAGCCAATCCGGTCGTCGAGATCGACGGCGATGAGATGACACGCATCATCTGGACATTCATCAAAGACAAACTCATATTGCCATATCTCGAGCTCGACATCAAATATTATGATCTGGGCATCGAGAACCGCGAGGCGACAAAAGACCAGGTCACGATCGATTCTGCCGAAGCGATCAGGAAATACAATGTCGGGATTAAATGCGCTACGATTACCCCTGATGAAGAGCGTGTAAAAGAATTCAACCTTTCGAAAATGTGGAAATCGCCGAACGGCACGATCCGGAACATCGTCGGAGGTACCGTTTTCCGCGAGCCGATCATCATGAAGAACGTGCCGCGTTATGTGCAAGGCTGGACAAAACCGATCGTCATTGGCCGTCATGCTTTTGGCGATCAATACAAGGCTACCGATACGGTCATCAAGGGGAAAGGAAAACTGACGATGACCTTTACGTCCGAGTCGGGTGAGGTCAAAACCTGGGATGTTTACGATTTCGAAGGCGATGGTGTCGCAATGGCAATGTACAACAACGACGAAAGCATCTACGGATTTGCACATTCATCTTTCCAGATGGCGCTGACGAAAAGATGGCCGCTTTACCTTTCTACCAAAAACACAATTCTAAAAGCATACGACGGTCGTTTCAAAGATATTTTCGAAGAAGTTTATCAGCAGCATTACAAAGCTGATTTCGACAAGAACGGAATGACTTACGAACACCGCCTGATCGACGACATGGTAGCTTCAGCAATGAAATGGAGCGGCGGATTTGTCTGGGCTTGTAAAAATTACGATGGTGACGTGCAGTCGGATACAGTCGCGCAGGGATTCGGTTCTCTCGGATTGATGACATCAGTTCTCGTGACGCCTGATGGAAAAACCGTCGAAGCTGAAGCTGCGCATGGAACCGTAACGCGTCATTTCCGCCAGCATCAGCAGGGCAAAGCGACATCGACAAACCCAATTGCATCGATCTTTGCCTGGACACGCGGACTCGAGCATCGCGGCAAGCTCGACAATAACCGGGAACTCATCGATTTCTGCAATACGTTGGAGCAGGTTTGCATCGATACGGTCGAAAGTGGAAAAATGACAAAAGATCTTGCAATGCTTGTCAAACCCGAAGGATTAACGAGCGCTGATTATCAAACGACGGAAGAATTTTTGGCGACGATCAAACAAAATCTCGATTCAAAACTCGCATAACTGAAGCTGCTCCGGCAGCTTTTTTTAATCAAATGAAACATTTTTATTTTCTGCTGCTCTGTTCGCTTTCAGTCTTTTCCCAGGAACGTTTAACCCTTTCGGGTACGATCACGGACGTATCGACCAACGAAACTTTAATCGGCGTCAACATCGTCGTTCCGGATGCCCGCGTTGCGGCAGTCACGAACGAATACGGGTTTTATTCGGTCACTTTGCCGGCAGGTAAACATTCGGTTATCGTGTCGATGGTTGGTTATGCGGAAATCAATGAATTGATCGTAATGGATTCGAGCGTGCGCCGGAATTTCGAAATGGTATCTGAAGGCGAACAGCTGGAAGAAGTTGTAATTCTTGAAAAACCACGATCAAATATCCGCCGGCCTGAAATGAGCGTCAATCGGCTTTCGATAGAATCGATCAAAAAAATGCCTGTAGTACTGGGGGAAGTCGATGTGCTCAAGTCGATCCTGTTGTTGCCGGGTGTTACTAATGCCGGCGAAGGCGCCTCGGGTTTTAATGTCCGCGGCGGCGGTGCCGACCAGAACTTGATCCTGCTCGACGAGGCGACGATCTTCAATTCATCGCATGTCTTCGGATTTTTTTCGGTCTTCAACCCCGATGCGATCAAAGATCTGAAATTGTACAAAGGAGGAATTCCCGCGCGTTTTGGCGGACGTGCATCTTCAGTTCTTGATATTTATCAAAAAGACGGGAATTCAAATAAATTTTCGATGAATGGCGGAATCGGCCTGATCTCCAGCCGGCTGCTTGCCGAAGGCCCGATCGTTAAAGATAAAGGTTCATTTTTGGTTGGCGGGCGTGCATCATACGGACATTTGTTCTTAAAACTCACGGATATCAAGAATTCGGCATACTTCTACGACCTGAATATGAAGCTCAACTACAAACTCGATGCGGACAACAGCGTTTTCCTTTCGGGTTATTTCGGACGCGATGTATTCAATCTTTCCGGAAGCTTTAAGAACATTTATGGCAACGCCACGATGAACATGCGATGGAACCATTTGTTCTCGGAAAAGCTTTTTTCAAACCTCTCGCTGATCTACAGTGACTATTATTACGGATTGGATTTGGATTTTGTGGGTTTCCAATACGACTCGGGGATCCGCAACTATAATATCAAATATGATTTCAAAAGTTATTTAACCGAGAAAATCAATCTGCAGTTTGGCATCAATTCGACCTATTATGAATTCAATCCCGGAACGATCGAACCGCTTGGAAGCAATTCCGGTTTCATCCGATCGCAGCTCGACCGAAAATATGCATTTGAACCTTCAGCATACCTCGAAGCGGAACATAAACTTTCAAACCGGTTCTCGATCCGTTATGGCGTAAGGCTTTCCGCATTTTACAGGATTGGCGTTTCGAACGTCAACCAATATGACGGAAGCCCCGTGGTTTTTAATGAACAACAACAGATTTACGAAAAGGCCGAACCTGTCGCAACGAAATATTACGGCGCGAATGAAGTGATCAAATCGTTTGGCAACATCGAACCCCGGTTCTCCTTGTCGTATGCGCTGACCGACGATCGATCATTGAAATTCGGATACAATCGGATGACACAATATCTGCAATTGATTTCAAATACTTCCTCTCCCACTCCGTTGGATGTATGGACGCCAAGCGACAATTTCATCCGCCCGCAGATCGCAGACCAGGTGGCATTTGGTTATTTCACTAATTTTTCAGACGACAGATATTCCTTTGAAATCGAATCATTCTATAAGGAGATCAAAAACAGGATCGACTATATCGACGGAGCCGACCTGATCGCGAACGATGCGCTGGAACAGGTTGTCCTTAATGGGGAAATGCGCTCATACGGAATTGAAACGATGATCCGAAAAAATACAGGAAAGTTTACCGGTTGGATATCGTATACCTTATCGAGATCGGAGCAGCGGACTCCGGGAAGGAATGATTCCGAGCCCGGGATCAATAATGGTGAATGGTATCGTTCGGCATACGACAAGCTTCACAATCTTGCGGTGACATCGGCATTTGAATTCAACGACAAATGGTCGTTCGGAGCAAACTTCACACTGCAAACCGGGCAGCCCGTGACATTTCCGGAAGGGCAATACCAATATCAGGATATTACGGTTCCAAGCTACGGCCCCCGGAACCGCAACAAATTGCCGGCATACCACCATCTTGATATTTCGGCGACGTATGTTCCGAAGCCAAATAAGAAGAAAGGCTGGCAGGGCGAATGGGTTTTCAGCGTTTACAATGTCTACAACAGGCAAAACGCGGCATCGCTGAATTTCTCGCAAAACCAGGAAACCGGATCCAATGAGGCAACACGATTTACCATTTTCGGCGCGGTGCCGGCCATTAGTTATAATTTTAAATTTTGATCCGATGAAAGCAACCATATATTTTCTGCTGATCTGTATTTCTTCGATGTTTATCGGATGTGAAGAAGTCGTGGATGTCGGTCTCGACACGGCGGAGCCAAAAATTGTAATTGATGCCTATCTCAAATGGGACAAAGGAACCACGGGCAACGAGCAGATGATCAGGCTTTCGATGACAGCGCCTTATTATTCGGAAAACGTGCCAGCTGTTTCTGACGCAATCGTGACCGTTACGACCAGTGATGGAACGATTTTCAATTTTGTGGAAGATGGCAATACCGGTTTTTATTATTGTATGGATTTCATTCCGGTGCTGAATTCTGAATATTTCCTCACGGTTTCTGTTGACGGACAAATTTATCAAGCGTCGGAAATTCTAAAACCCGCGCCCGATATATCATCACTCGAGCAAAACAATGACGGCGGATTTACAGGTGACGAAATTGAGGTCAAAGCTTTTTTTACAGATGATATTGCGACCGATGACTATTATCTTTTCCGTTTCAAGACCGATTATTTCGCAATCCCTGAATACGATGTCATCGAAGACAGGTTTTTCAACGGCAATGAAATATTTGCGTTGTATTCGGATGAAGATCTTTCCGCAGGCGACGAATTGACGATCGGCATTGCCGGAATCTCCCAGCGGTATTACAATTACATGAACATCCTGTTGAGCATCGCAGGCGGAAATGGCGGAAGCCCGTTTCAATCGCCGCCTGCTACCGTTCGCGGAAACATTGTCAATACAACAAATCCGGACGACTATCCGTTAGGTTATTTTGCATTGTCGGAAGTGGATAATGAAGTTTATGTGGTGGAATAAGCGCCAAAGATCCCGAGAGCCAAAGCTCCAAAGCAGGAGCATGATCTAGCCTCATAGAGTTCGACAGCACCTCAAGTGCAACTTGGCCGCTTTGCCTCTTTGTCTCTTTGTCTCTTTGCCTCTTTGCCTCTTTGTCACTTTATCTACGCTAAGTTCGGCCTCTACCTCAGGTGTCATTTTTCCGCTTTGGCGCTTTGGCACTTTGTCTCTTTGTCTCTTTGTCTCTTTGCCTCTTTGCCTCTTTGTCACTTTATCTACGCT
>CBDUBP010000204.1:0-4954 GCA_965365415.1 uncultured bacterium
TGAAAAAGTCCCGCATCTTGCCGCGATCATCGTCGGGAACGACGGTGCGAGCTTAACGTATGTCAACAGTAAAGTCAAAGCGTGTGAATCTGTCGGGTTCGAATCGACGCTGATACGGATGCCAAGCACGACATCGGAAGCCGAGCTTCTCAAGAAAATCAAAAAACTCAACGAGGACGACAATATCGACGGGTTTATCGTACAGCTTCCGCTCCCGGATCAGATCAATACCCAGAAGATCATCATGGCTGTCGATCCGACCAAGGATGTCGACGGTTTCCATCCGGAGAATTTTGGCAAAATGGCGCTTGACATGTCGACCTTCATCCCGGCAACTCCATTCGGAATCCTTGAACTTCTCGAACGTTACGGCGTTGAAACCAAAGGAAAGCACACCGTTGTCATAGGCCGAAGCCATATCGTTGGCCGTCCGATGAGCATCCTGATGGGACGAAAAGGATTTCCGGGGAATTCAACTGTAACGCTTACCCACAGTTATACAAAGAACATCGCGCAGATCACGACACAGGCAGATATCATCATTACTGCTCTCGGCGTGCCGAATTATCTTAAGGCAGAAATGATCAAGGACGATGCGGTGGTCATTGATGTCGGGATTACGCGGGTAGAGGATAAGAGCTATGAAAAGGGCTACTACATTACCGGCGACGTCGACTTTGAGAACGTCAGTAAAAAAGCATCGTACATTTCACCGGTTCCGGGTGGAGTCGGACCTATGACGATTGCAATGCTGCTCAAAAATACGCTGCTGGCACGCGAGCAAAAGCGTGAGCGGAGCAAATAAGATTTTACGACTTATATTTCAGGATTATATACAGCTTGCCGTTTGAAATGTCAAGCAGCATCCGATATGTTGCAGCCGATGTCTCGCCGCCGCGATAATAGAGCCCGTCGCGGTTTTTAAAACCTCTGGGATCTTTTTCAAGACCGGCGAAGTCTACCGGAATACTTTGATTGAAAGCGTGCGGAAGGAATTTATTCGCAGCGATATAATCGGGGAGATTCACCCTTCCGCGATCGAAAGTAAAAACGGAATTTTTTATATTCATCCCGTCCAGAAATTCGCATTCGCAATCGATGGTCGGCGGAATGTCAAGCTTTGCGTGAAGCTCGATATTGTCGATGTTCGCAAATCCACAGCTTCTTTCGTCGTAAATCGTCCGCGTAAACGTGTAGAACGCTGCATAGCCGACACCTGCGATGGCAATCACTACAACCAAAATAAAGAGGGCCATTCTGCGCATTGCGGAATATTAATTTCTTCTTAACGAAAATTTTGTAAGAAGATTGTGCCTGATTATTTTTTATCCGGATTTCCCCGATATCTTGGATCATTCCTGGGAATGAATTCGATCTTCCTTTTGCCTGTGACGCTTGGTTTATCAGCAGGCTCGATTCGTGGCGAATCCTGAATCTTTATTACGGGATTGATCTTGGGAAGGCTTGCTTCTTCCGTTTTAATCGACGGTTCGATCAGCTGATTCAGCGATTTGATTTCCTCCGCGGTCAGTTCGCGATATTTCCCGACAGGAACATCGAGTGAAATATTAATGATGCGGATCCTCTTAAGCGACGTTACTTCGTATCCTAAATATTCACACATCCGGCGGATCTGGCGGTTCAATCCCTGCGTGAGGATGATTTTAAAAGCGTATTTGCTGAGCTGTTCGACTTTGCATTTTTTGGTCACGGTATCCAGGATCGGAATTCCGTTTCCCATGCGTTGGATAAAACGATCGGTGATCGGTTTGTTGACCGTGACGGTATATTCCTTTTCGTGGTTGTTGCGTGCACGAAGAATTTTGTTGACGATGTCGCCATCATCGGTAAGGAAGATCAAACCTTCGCTGGCCTTATCGAGACGACCGATTGGAAAAATCCGTTTGTGGTATTTGATATAATCGATGATATTCCCTTCAACTTCCTGATTCGTTGTGCATTCGATTCCAACCGGTTTGTTGAAAGCAAGATATACATGACGGTCGTTCTTCTCGCGGATAAGCCGTCCGTCTATATGCACTTCATCTTCGGGACCGACTTTCATACCCATTTCCGCAGGAGCACCGTTGACAGTCACGCGTCCTTCCTCAATCAATGCATCCGCTTCCCGTCGTGAGCAGAATCCGGTTTCGCCAATATATTTGTTAAGGCGTTTCAAATCTTCCATGTTGCAAAGGTAACGGCTTTACAGGAAAATGCCTGCGTAAATTTTTTTTTGAGATCTGCGTAACAAACCGAAATGCTCATCGTCTAGTTGCCCGAAATCATCAATCAATCATCACATGAAAACAATGCTTACCCTTGCATCCGCCGCGATGCTGAGCTTGTGCGCGTCTGCACAGCCCGTAATCAATTCATTCAATGTCTCGCAAAATTTCAACGGAGATCTGTATTATGCAGACCTTCCATCCGGATTTTCGCCTGGCCCGGCCGGAGCAAATCGCGTCTGGGATTTTACTTCGATAGGTGAAGGCATGCTCCTGGGAACGCAAGCGGCAATTCCGGTAGCGGGTTCTCCTTACGCATCGCAATTTCCGCAGGCAAATTACTGTTACACCATGAATAGCGTATTTTCAGAGGAAACGGTTTACTTTTATCATAGCCTCACGACCAGTTCATATGAAATCCAGGCACTCGGATATGGCGAGACCATGGGTATTGAAATGGGAGAGGATTTTCACCTGAACCCGCGGACCTACATGGTGTTTCCGTACACGTACAACTCGGTTTTTACAGATACCTATCAGCGTACTACAGACGAAGAGCCGATCGCACTCACCGCAACTTACGACGCATACGGGACGCTCATCATGCCATTTGGGACGTTTAATAATGTCGTACGCCAAAAGATCGTAACCGAGGGAATGACGGATTATGTATGGTTTAATGTCAATCCGTTTTACCCAATCCTCCAGACTGCTCTTGCCGATGATGCGCTCGGATTTGTGATCGATCATACCGTGCTTGGTATAGATGATCAAGATACGTCTAAGTTTATTACTTATCCGAATCCCGTTTCAGATGTGATCAATATCAAATTTGCCGGAACTTCATCAATGGCAGATGTCACTATCGCAGATCTGTCAGGAAAGAAATTAATCGCCAAAACGTGTACGGCAGATGTCAGCTCCATAGATGTATCGCAACTTTCCGCGGGAATTTATCTGGTAACCGTTGAAAGCACCGATGGTCAATTCATCAAAAAGATCGTAAAAAGCTAGGTTTTGAAGTTTGTTGAAATGCCGGAGTCGAGAAATCACTCCGGTTTTTTTTATTCATCGGAAAGAAACGCCGCAACTTTGCGATACAGCTCGTCGTCATGCATTGAATGCCCGAGGCCTTTTGTCTCAATGAATACCGCGTCCTTCCACGAGCCCGCGATCTTTTTCCCTTCTTCAAAAGAAACAACGGTGTCATCGATATCATGCGCGACCAATCCCTTGATCTTTATTTTTTTTCCAAAGATCCGCCCCGAAAAATCATCGAGCTTTATCCTGAATCTCTCGAGAAAGTAATCTTCAAGCAACTTTACCATTCTCGAATTGAGGCTTAACAGCGCGATGTAATTCGACACCAATACCCTTAGATCCGACGGCGCGCCCAAAAGCACCATTTTCCGCAGTGATTTAGATGAATATTTGTATTGATAAAAGATGCAGGCCGCACCGCCCATCGAATGGCCAATCAGGAATTTCGGATTATAATGCCTGACTGCAATGTCGATCGCAGTTGCATAGTCGATCAGATTAAATTCGCGTCCGCCCGACAAGCCATGAGCCGGCCCGTCGATGGCTACGATCGTATGCCCGGTTTTTTGCAGAAACGGAAGCATCTTTTCCCAACGGGAAGCGTTGCTTTCCCATCCGTGGACAAGAAGGATCACATTTTCATCGCCGTCCCATCTATAGGTATGAAAATCGAGATTGCCCTGCGAAAACGATTCGGTCACCGCATTGGAAAGAACTTCGGGCAATTTGCTTTTCTCCAGACGCCCGGCACGAGGCTCGCTGAAAAAACGGTACGCCAAAGACGATGCAAGCCTGGGGTTAGCATAACTCATCAGGTTGATGAAAAGCCCGATCGATTTCGTTAGTAATAAATTTTTGATTCTTTCCATAAAAAAATCCCGATAAATCGGGACTTTATTTTTTAGATGCTGGCGAACAGCTGCTCCATTTTCTGCCTTTCCTCGTCGGCGAGTGAGGCATCGACGAGTATACGTCCCGAGTGCTCGTCTGTAATTATTTTTTTGCGTGCTGCGATCTCGACCTGCGTTTGTGGCGGAATCGTAAAGAATGAACCTGCCGATGCACCCCTTTCGATCGACACGACTGCCAAACCGTTGCGTACGCTATTGCGGATCCTGTCGTAAGCAGCCAAAAGCCTGTCTTCGATCATCGCGCGGTATTCCGCTGATTTCTCTGAAAGGAACGCTTCTTCTTTAGCTGTTTCCGACATGATGTCGTCCAATTCTGATTTCTTGTGTTTCAAATGCGTCGATTTCGCTTCAAGCTTCTCTTTCGAATTTGAAATTACTTCTTTTTTGTGTTCGATCGACGCTTTCATCTCACGAATTTGTTTCTCGGCAAGCTGAATTTCCAATTCCTGGAATTCGATCTCTTTTGTCAGCGAGTTGAATTCGCGGTTGTTACGAACCGATTCCTGCTGTTTTGTGTACCTTTTAATGGCTTCTTTATGGTCTTCGATTGAAAGCTTGCGTCCGCGGATGTTCTCCTCGATCTGGTCGAGTTCCGTCTTTAGCTTTTCAACCCGTATGCTGAGGCCCGCCACTTCGTCTTCAAGATCTTCGACTTCAAGAGGAAGTTCACCGCGCACGTTACGAATTTCGTCAATTCTTGAATCGATCAGCTGTAAATCGTATAACGCCCTTAGCTTGTCTTCAACACTTAATTCCTTTGTATTCGCCATATTT
>CBDUBP010000205.1:0-4948 GCA_965365415.1 uncultured bacterium
GCTCTTTGCGGCTTTGTCACTTTGGGACTTTGAAGCCCGAAGCTTAATAGTTGATTTTCTCCAATCTGAGTTCAGGCGATTTCTTCTTATCGTCGAAGCGCTCGAATAAAAGCAGATAACCTTTTTTCGCATTCATCGGCCAGATGCGGCTGTCTTCGGTTTTTAGATCGAGAGTCTGGCGCTTGAATTTTCCATCGGCGTAAGAAACGACCCCATATAAGGTACTTTTCTTCCGGTTCTTTGAATTCTTCTCATTGTCGTTCAGATAGAACAAATATTCGTCGTCACCCATAGTCTGGTAGTTCATAAAGTCGAAGGCTCCGTATCTTTTAATATCGCTGGCTACGGCAGCCGTACCTGAAAATTTATTCCTGAATTTCTCGACGGCAAGCACTTCACCGATCTTAAAATCAGACGTGAGTTCAAAGAAATACATGTTGTTTGTAGTCACCGGCTGCTGCTGAAATGCTTCCGTTACAACGATGGCTTTACCGTTCTCAAGAGGTAACATATTGTGTACAAATAAGTATCCTTCGCCTTTGACGTAACCATCTTCATTGACCGGGAGTTTTCCTTTCATGTCGGCCCATTTGAGGTATTTCGAATCCGTCAGTTTTGCCGACTGTTTGTCGAATGTAAACATGAAAAGACCGAGATTGAAACGATCGCGAACGAAGCCGTATTCCGGCTTTTCCGAATAATTTCCGTAGAGCACGATCTTGTCGTCGGAAAGCTTGCAGTCGACAATCTTGTACGCAAATTTTTCAGTGTTCGGGAAAACGTATTCGCCACGGAGTTTCCCATCCTGAGATCCGAAGAACATTGCTGATATCTCGTTGAGCCACGTTCCGTTTGGCTTCGAATAATGATTGAACATCACGATGGCGTCACCATCGGATTTCACATACTCGATATTCCGTTTTTTCTTGGTGTCTTTTGCCGGATCGTAATAAACCGTACGCCAGACTTCATTAAAGCCATCATCGTAATGTGCGAGAAAGCGGTTATTATAGCCCAGTTTCTTATCGATCATTGTGCTGTGGACGATCATGCCGACGCCTTCATAAGCGGTGATGGTTTGCGAGGCATTGTCTTTATAGTTCGACATCTTCCTGTCCATTTTAGGGTTCATCACCATCTTGCCCTTATTGAAAATAAAAAGGTCGCTGAGCTTATTGTCATTTATTGTAAGCGTCCGATAGCGCTGATATCCGCCGGCGCCGCCTTCAAATTGGTCAGTAAATTCAAGCAGCAGCCTGTCGCGGTCCAACGTTACGTCGACGCCGATATTGTCTGCATCGATGAGCCAGGACTCGTACTTCATTTCGGTAATGAAACCATTGGTAACTTTCTTTAGATTTTCGTCAAGAACAACATATTCGAGTTCATACGTTTCCTTGGCAATCTTATCGGATTCGAATAGCAGGAAATATCCGCGGATATTGGTATTCACGTCTTTGATCTCATCGTAAGAATACAAGCGGCCGCGCGAAAGTTTGTTCAGATCGGTGATCTGTGCAGATGAGATCGCCGTAAAAAAAAGAAATAATAAAAGTAATCGTAATTTCATCTTAGGTTTTGAATTGGTTAATGATCAGGTCGAGGTCGGCTGTACGAATATTGTTGATGAATGTAATGAAAAGGTTTTCGCTTTCAGTGTTAGTCAAATTGTCGACTTTATCCACAAAGCGATTTATCGTAAATGTTTCCTTTGCACGCCGGATCCTGGTTAGGTTCATGTGGATGATCTTACGCAAATCATCGTCATTGCGGCCGCCATGAAGCAGCTTGAGCGATCCGTACAGAGATTGGCCGTATTCTTCCTGTACAAATAAATTCACTAGATTTTGCAGGTCGCTTTCGGCTTTGATTTCATTGAATGCCTCCGAAACCGTGGCGCTTTCCTTCACTTGTGGTGCGGATTTATTGATCGCGATGATTCGGTTTTCGCAATCAGGATGCGATTTAAGCGAATCCTCAACAATCCGTTTATCAGCTTCATATGTGGTAAAAAGGCTTTCCTCGCGGTCAAAATACTTTTTCTTTATAATGAATCCGTCCTTTTCGAACAACGCTTTATAGTCGGCCACAGCGAGTTCAACGGTCTCCAGGTCTGAATCGGCAAGTTTTTCAAGCGTGCTAACCGCAGCTTTTGACGATCGTCCGGTTTTGGTGTAGAGTGCAAGGCCGACCGAATCTGCTTCAAATTCCTTCTTTCTGCGCTGGTTGTAATTCTGGTATCGAAGATTCTTTAGCAAATCGTTTGCTTTGGTAGCTTTTCCATATTTCTGGTTCCTGATTTCACGTGTTTTCCTTATCATTTCCTGGGAAGTTGACAGTTTGGCGAACGCAGCGATATCGGAACCGACATGGTTAAGATGCTGATGCGCGATCTCATGTGAAATCACAAATACCAATTCATCCTCATTCTCCAAAAGAAGAAAAAGGCCGTAGTTGATTACGATCGTTCCATCGCCGGTATTGTATGCGTTGGCTTGCGGGTCGCGTGAAAGTAATATTTTATATGTCCGGTGATCGATCTTATTCTTGGTCAGCACTTCCGTCATCAGCCTATCAAGATATCGAAGCGTTTTATCGCTGCAGAAAAAGTTATTTTTCTTAATCTTTGCGATGAAATCGTCTTGAATTTCAGTATAAACATCTTTTAGAATTCCCTTCTGTGCAGTTGTCTCGTAAATGAGATTTTTATTGAATGATTTGAATTTCTCAGCGTACTCAAGGTTAAGATGAGAACTGCAGGACGAAATGCCCGTGGTATCGATCAAAAATTTTTTTTGCCCAATAGAGATTGCCGAAATCGAAAGCAGGGCTGCTAAAATGATATTCTTCAAGGCGTTGCATGTTTCGCCAAAAATACATTTTTTGAGATACAAACGACAGATCGTTTAAAAATATCCGTGCCGAATCTTCGTACCTTTGCGGTTTAATGAAACTCCATGCTTGAAGACAAGAACCCGCAGCGCACGCCACTTTCCCAAGTCGGTGAATTCGGACTGATCGATCATCTGACAAAACATTTTGAAGTCGGCAATGAATCGACCCTGAAAGGCATAGGAGACGATGCCGCAGTGCTCGATTTTAAAGATAAGAAAGTGGTCGTTTCGACTGATCTGCTGATCGAAGGTGTTCATTTCGATCTCGCCTACATGCCGCTAAAACATTTGGGATACAAATCAGTTGTAGTCAACGTATCGGATATCTGTGCGATGAATGCGAAGCCAACACAAATCACGGTTTCGATAGCGGTTTCAAACCGGTTCCCGCTTGAGGCGCTCGAGGAACTTTTTGCAGGGATTGCACTGGCGGCGAAACAATATAAGGTTGACGTGATTGGCGGCGACACGACCTCATCGCAAAAAGGTTTGATTATCAGCATTACAGTTCTTGGTGAAGCGGATGAAAGCGAAATCGTATATAGAAATGGAGCAAAGCCCAACGATTTAATTGTCGTTTCCGGTGATATCGGTGCGGCTTATATGGGTTTGCAGGTATTGGAGCGTGAAAAACAGGTTTTCCAGGTCAACCCAAATTCACAGCCTGATCTGGAGTCGTATACCTACCTGGTCGAACGCCAGTTGAAGCCTGAAGCGCGAACAGACATCCGCACATTGCTTCATGCTTTGGAAATTAAACCGACATCGATGATCGACATTTCGGATGGATTGTCGTCCGAGGTCATTCATTTGTGCCGCCAATCAAATACCGGATGTAATGTTTTTGAGGAGAAATTGCCTATTGACCCGCAGCTGATCAATGTCTGCGAAGAATTCAACATCGACTCGACGACTGTTGCGATCAATGGTGGCGAGGATTACGAATTGCTTTTTACGGTTCCGCTTGAGGATTTCGATAAGTTAAAAGGAAATCCGAATCTTACCGTAATCGGCCACATGACCGAGCCTGCAGAAGGAATGCATCTCGTGACGCGCGCCAATACTAAGATCGCATTAAAAGCGCGCGGTTGGAACGCTATGGATGAAAAATAAAAAAAGCGACACGTGGCCGCTTTTTTTACATTCTTTAAACTTTAATGCCTTTGGGGTTAGCACCTTAGTTTTAAATCTTACCCTGAATGCCCATTCAGAATCACAAGTCTAAATTACTCATGTATCGCCGGGCGGTCGTTACGGTTTCCCGCATAAAATGATGCGGTTTCCCGCACATTTATAATTGACCTTCAAATAAGACCTTTATTTTTTGCTTCCTGGATGAGCTCGATGTCGCTTCCTCCTTTGATTTCAAACATTTCCTTAAGGTTCAGCTTGCGTTTTTCGACAGCGCTTAAGGAAAGTGGTACAAAACTCGGAATATCTTTGGTTTTTGTGCCTTTCGACAAATGAAAAAGGATCTGTTTGTCAAACGGATCAAGATCGATGGTATTGTATTGTGACTGGCTGACGAACTTGACTACAGTCTGGCTATAATAATTTTCGCCTTTAAGGATTTTATCAAAAGCAACAAGCAGTTCATCGAAAGTCAGGTCATTCTTGATGACAAGTCCATTTGGATTAATGTTCTTGATAATGTTGTTGATCTTGATCAGTTCGGTGTGCATTGTCAGAAGAACAACTTTGCATTGGGGCATTCGCTCCTTTATCAATACAGCCAAATCTTCGCCGGAAAAAATGTTCTTTTCTTCATATGGTGGCATGCTGATATCGAAAAATGCGATGTCAAACGTTCCATTTTCAGGATTGGTAATGATGTTGTAGGCAGTCCTGCAATCGTTAGCCTGCTTGATCGTAAATTCATAATCGGAGGCGCTGTAACTATTGATCGCATTCTTGTAGCCCTCAATGATAAAGGGATGATCGTCGACGATGATAATGTTAATTTTCGTTGCCATTTCTTTGTAGGTGTTTAAGATGCGGCAAATTTACAATAATTGTCGAGCCTTTCCCCTTCCGCGGTTTATTATCTATGGTTC
>CBDUBP010000206.1:0-4873 GCA_965365415.1 uncultured bacterium
GTGGCATGGCTCGGAATCTATCTGACAAAGGAATCAGCTCAGCCTAAGATCGCAATGACTTCAGTGGAAGCAGAGTTTTTGAATCCCGTTTATCCAAATGATGTAGTTACTGTCCGATCAACTAAAAAATACTTTAGATTCGGAAAGTTAAAATGCGTTGTATCAATGCATAATGAAAATGAGTTGCAGTTGGCGACGGCTGTGATCTCAGGAATGATCGTCACATGAATAGGAGAGTAGTGGTTACCGGACTGGGAGTCGTTGCGCCAAACGCAATAGGGGTAGATGCCTTTAGACATGCATTGAAACATGGTATTTCAGGCATTGAATTCGACCCGCAGCTCGAGGCGCTCAATTTTTCATGCAGGATTTCAGGAACGCCGCAGATTTCTGAAGAAATGAAACTAAAGTATTTTTCTGAGCTGGAACTAAGAAACTTCAATTCGTCGGGCATTTTGTACGGAATGATCGCCGCCATCGACGCCTGGAAGGACGCAGGATTAGAAATAGATCCTGAGTCGGACACCGACTGGAACAGCGGCACCATATTCGGCTCAGGAACTTCAGGCATTGATAAATTCAGGGAAAGCATTTATAAAATCGACGCGCTCGAGACCAGAAAACTCGGCAGCACGGCGGTTTCACAAACGATGAACAGCGGAATCAGTGCGTGGATAGGAGGCAGGCTCGGACTCGGAAACCAGGTATCGACCAATTCATCAGCGTGTACTACGGGCACGGAAAGCATTTTGATGGCATTCGACAGAATAAAGAATGGAAAAGCCGATCGAATGATCGCAGGCAGCACAAGCGATTCAGGTCCGTATATCTGGGGCGGATTCGACGCGATGAAAGTCTGTACTTTTCGCCATAATGATTCGCCTGAAACGGGTTCCCGGCCCATGAGCGCAACAGCATCGGGATTTGTTCCATCGAGTGGGGCGGGCGCGCTTATACTGGAAGATTTGGATTCAGCAATGGCGCGAGGGGCGCGGATCTATTGCGAGATACTTGGAGGAAATATCAATTCCGGCGGTCAGAGGCACGGCGGCACCATGACTGCCCCAAGCAGCAAGGCTGTACAGAAGTGCATTTCTGATGCAATTTTGGATTCGGCGATAGATCCGACACAAATCGACCTGATCAACGGCCATTTAACAGCGACTTCAAAAGACAGCCTTGAGATTGAAAACTGGAGCGCCGCATTAAACCGGAGTGAAGGCGATTTCCCTTATATCAATTCGACCAAATCCATCATCGGCCATTGTTTGTCGGCCGCAGGAAGCATTGAATCGGTTGCGACGATCATTCAGATGCATCATGATTTTGTTGCGCCTAATATAAATTGCGAGGATATGCATCCTGAAATCGCGCGAGTCATCGCGCCGGAAAAAGTACCAATGCTTGCGGTCGATACGCGGATCAATATAGCCGCAAAGGCAAGTTTTGGTTTTGGAGATGTCAACGCATGTGTTATCTTTAAGAAATATAATAAATCATGAACCGCACTGAAGTCATAACCAGGTTAAAAGAGATCGTCAGGCCATATGCACGAAATACCGAAGCGATTGAAAGTATCGATGAGGAAACCGATTTCATCAGGGATCTGAAAATCAACTCTGCCAATCTTGTAGATGTGGTATTGGATGTAGAAGAAGCATTCGATATAACGATTGATAATGAATCGATGGAAAAAATGCTGACGGTCAAGACATCGCTTGATATCATTGAATCGAAACTATCCGCCAAATGATCGGCAATGATGTAATCGACCTTGATCTCGCACGAAGCGAAAGCGATATCTTCAGGCCCGGATATCGTTCTAAAGTACTTACAGAGGCTGAAATTTGGATGATCGACAAATCATCAGAACCTGAAATTCTTTTTTGGCTACTCTGGAGCATGAAAGAATCAGCATACAAAATCTTCAATCGTGAAACAGGAATCAGGGCGTTCAATCCGACAAAATTTGAGTGTGAAATTGACGTGCGTGAGATGTCTGGAAGAGTAACCCATTTGACTGGAATCTATTTTACGAAATCTTGTCTTTCATCAGATTGCATTTACACCATCGCATGCAAATCAAAAGAATTTATGAATGAGGTGACTGATATCAATCCGCTGTTTATCAATAGACAAGCTAACCTTCCGATAGCCATTGTCGACGGTAAGTCATACATTGCTTCGACAAGTCATCATGGAAAATTTTCGAAGGCAGTATACTTACCTTATTCCCAGTTTTGACTTCAACTGCAGGAAAATCAGCGCCATCAAATAGGCTTCCTCGGACGCGGTTGCACTTTCAGAACGGCTGAGTTTGTAAAACGAAAGCAGTTCATCGAGCGAAAAATGCTTGTCGGTCTCCTTCCATTTGCGATACATGATTTCCAGATCGAGAGCTTCATTCTTGAGCCTTCCTGCACCGAGTTTATCAAGTGCTTCATTGATCAGGTCGACTTCCAGATGGATATGATGGCCTACAAGAACTGAGTTCCCGATAAAAGCAACAAGTTCTTCAACTGCCTGCGGTTCGTGCATCTTCGGCAGCGGGCTGTCGATTATAAATGCATTCGACAAACCGTGGTCATGGAGGTATTTGTACTGATAGAGCATCACCTCGAAACTGTCGCCAATAATGATCTGATCGTGGATCACTGATATGGCGCCGAACGAGAAAATAACATCTTTCATGGAATTCGGACCCGAAAAATGCGTGCGAAGGACAACAAAACGCTCCGGCTTCTTTTCAAATTTCGCAAGATATCGTTTCCAGAATTCCGGATACTCCTTGTTGATGTTTTTCAGCCAGTCGAGCATTACGAAAATTGGGTTAAACGAAATTTATCCTTGATCACATCTTCGAGGTCACGCATTGGCGCAAGCGCATTTTTCAATCGTTCACGATCATTTCGAGTCAATTCCTCGATATTGATGTATTGCCCGTTGGAATCGTATCGCAGGCCTTCCTGAGTCCTGAACCGTGATAAGGCCAGGAATGATTCGGCACAATTGAGATAGATGTCGGCGTGACGTGGTTCGGCCATTGCGAGCTGCTTAAATCGCTGATAGGTGTTGTTGATACCGCGTATGTTCTGACTCAGTACGAGCAAACGCGCGCCATCTACAAGAGGCATGATCGCTCGGGTCTTGATATCGAACTTATCTTTGTGTTCGCCTTCTTCCTCGACATTGAATTTCTTGAAGAAACTTAACGGAGACGGTTTCCGCAGCGTGTCGTTTCCGAGATAATCAAAGAATGAAGAATTCTTCACGGCGACATTTGCAAAAATCGCATCTGTGATCGCTTCCTCAAGTTTTGGCTCGCCAAATGCCAGTTCGTAATCGAAGAAGATACTGCTGATGTCGTTATTTTTCTCGCCCGGCTTGGTCATCCAGTTGGTGTACTGTTTGATCCAGTCGGAAACCGATTTGCACCATAACATGTTGCTCGCCATATGGCCATTCGGGCAACCGGGATATCCCACATGTTCAAGAACGGAAGTGGTTCTTTTTGCCAGTTTAATAAAATAATCCTTTACGTCGCGATATTTCTCCTGCGAAACATCCTCAAAAACCAAGATACTGTCCTGATCGGTGAGGAGCAGCTGTTCCTTTCTACCCTGGCTGCCGATGCTGAGCCATGCAAAACGGGCAGGAGGTGACCCGAGTCCAAGGATAGCAAGCTCGATCGAACGACGTACCATCGCCAGGTTGATCTCGCCGGCGATGTTGTTAATATGCGTCAGCGGGATGTTCTTGGAAATCGATGTTGAAACAAGATCGGTAAGTTTATTTCGTACGATCTTAAGGTCGGCAGCATTTTGTGACCGTTTGATTTCCTTCATCAATACGCCGGGATTACTTGCCTGAGCGACAATAAGATCACGCTGGGAAATCACGCCTCGGATTTCCGAATTTTCAGAACCGTCCTGGGTAACGCACAAATGTGTAATGTTGTTTTTAAGCAAGAGCAATTGCGCTTCGGCAAGTGATACGTTTTCGGCAACGGTAATGACCGGCGAGGTCATGATCCTGTCGACGGTTATAGTGACAGGGACGCGGCCGGTGGCAACCTTTGATCGCAGGTCCATGTCGGTTACGATCCCAACGGGCCGGTTCGCCTCGGCGATGATGACACTATCCATAAGGTTGTCGGTCATCATTTGGGCAATGTCCTTGATCAACGCTGCAGAAGATGACCTTAAAGGGGATTTATTATATGACAATGACTGGAAATATTGGATTTCCGGTGAAGAATCTGAATAATGCTGCTCGGAAATCAGTTTTCCGCGCAGGTTATCGGCCGGGTTGCGGGTGTTCGTCGCGAAGCTTTCAAGAAGATAATTGAGTACTTCGGGATTGCCTGCAACAAACGGCCGAAAGGCGACAATCGGAATCGCGTAAACGATCGAGTCTTCACGGGCCTTGGCAGTCATCATATAATTATTCTTCGCAAAGAACGGCCTGAGCCCGAAAAGGTCGCCCGGCATGCATTTGTTCAACAATTTTTCCTCAGCATCAGCGATGATCGACAAATTGATTACGCCTGAAGCAACGACATAAAAGCTGTCGTGAAGCGGATCGTCGATCTTGAAAAGCGTTTTGTTCTTATCGATCTGGATCACGCGCATCGCTTTGGCAATCTGAAGCAGATTCTCATCGGATAACGTATTGAACGGCGGGAATTGTTTTAGGAAGTCGGCAATGCGCGCGGCAATGACATTCATGGTAGCAGATATGAATCGTAAAAGTACTTGATATCGGCAAAGCAAGCAAGAGGGATCGTCAAAAACTCTATTTTACATAATATAAATTATAGTTCCATTTACACATCTTCGCAAGATGGCTATCCGATCCGATCAAAATTGCATTT
>CBDUBP010000207.1:0-4829 GCA_965365415.1 uncultured bacterium
CGGTGTTCAAGAAATCCTTCAATCGCGCGAATCTCGCATACATGGTTTTCGAAATTGAAGATAAAATTTACCAGATCACCAGAATCCTGGCAAAAAATCCACAGTCATCGATAATCTATGTCCGGAATCGGAAATCATGTGTCGACATATCATCGCAACTGGCGTCGCTTGGATTCACAACCACATATTATCACGGCGGGCTTTCCATTTCCGACAAAGAAATCAACATGAAACTCTGGATGGAAAATAAGGCGCAGGTCATCGTCGCGACGAATGCCTTTGGAGTGGGTATCGACAAACCTGATGTAAAAACCGTGATTCACATCCAGCTGCCGGAAAATATCGAGAATTATTATCAGGAAGCGGGGCGCGCCGGCCGGAATGGCCAACCGGCATTTGCCGTGTTGCTCGTCAGCCCGTCGGATACACTATCGGCCGAGAATCAATTCATATCGGTACTGCCTGATAAGCAATTCCTGACAATGGTATTCGTCAAACTCTGCAATTATCTCGGCATCGCATACGGCGAAGGATTCGATCAGACATTTTCTTTCAACCTCAATAAATTTTGCGTTCATTATAATTTCCCCGCAGCCAAAACCTTTAACTCACTGCAATTTCTTGACCGGCAGGGAATCATTACACTTTCTCAGGAATTTTCTGAAAAGCTGTCGGTACAGTTCATTATCCCCTCAAAAGAAGTTCTTCGGTATATGAGCCTCAATCCGGCGCATGAAGAGATTGTTCTGGCATTAGTCCGCACATACTCCGGTATTTATGAACAGAAAACTGCCGTAAATCTGTCTCTGGTCGCAAAAAAATCGGGAAAATCGGAATCGGATGTCCGCGAGGTCCTCGACAAGCTTTCAAGGTTGTCCGTGATCGAACTCGACTCAAAAAATAACGATGCGACAGTGCTGTTCAATGAGATAAGGGAGGACGATCGTACCATCAACAGGGTCTCGCGCTATCTTGACGATCAAAACAGACTGAAGATTTCGCAGCTGAAATCAGTTGTGGAGTATGCCTTGGATCGAAAGATCTGCAAAAGCAGGTACATTCTTCGCTATTTTGGCGAGAATGCATCAGATGACTGCGTAGTCTGCTCAAACTGCATCAATAAAAGGAATAAGAAACACAAACCATTGTCGCTGCAAAAACAGATACTTGAGCTTCTTAAGGTACGCCAACTGACTTCGCGCGAGATCCAGGCGCTCGCCGACGTGGATCAGCAGGATGTCATTCTTGCGCTGCGTGAATTGCTCGACAATGAACAAATCAAACTCAATTCGGAAAATCAATATATTTTAAAATGAATGAAAAGCTGAAGATCGTATTTATGGGTACGCCTGAATTCGCGGTTGGAATTCTCGATGCGATCGTGCAACATGGCTATGATGTCGTCGGTGTGATTACCGCTCCCGACAAGCCTGCGGGCCGCGGGCAATCGCTGAAATATTCGGCTGTTAAGGAGTATGCATTGGCAAACAATCTGAAGCTGCTTCAGCCGACAAACCTCAAAAATCCAGAATTCCTTGCTGAACTGGCCGGTTTACACGCAAATTTGCAGGTTGTAGTAGCCTTCAGGATGCTTCCCGAAGCGGTTTGGCGGATGCCCAAATTTGGGACTTTTAACCTACATGCATCATTGCTCCCTCAATATCGCGGCGCGGCTCCGATCAATTGGGCAATAATCAACGGTGAATCCAAAACCGGCGTGACGACCTTCTTTATCGATGATAAGATTGATACAGGCGCCATTATCCATAGCCTTGAAACTGATATTCAACACAATGAAAGTGCAGGCGACCTTCACGATCGGCTACAGAATTTAGGTAAACAAGCTGTTATCGATACGCTTCAAATGATAGAAAATGGAAACGTCAAATCAAAGATGCAGCGCGAATCGGTAGAATTGAAAACTGCGCATAAGCTGAACCGCGAAAACTGCCGGATCGATTGGTCAAAACTACCAAACGAAATTTATAACCTCGTCCGCGGCTTATCCCCTTACCCTGCAGCCTGGACACAATTTCGCGATGGGGATAAAATTTGGGATGTGAGGATTTTTGAAGTTGCACCCCTTTTGGAGGAACATTCATTCGAGAATGGACAAGTGGTGATTAAGGATAAAAAAATGATGGTTGCAGCGGAAGGCGGCCTGATCCAGATCGTAAAAATCCAATTTCCGGGAAAACGTGCGATGACACCGGAAGATTTACTGAACGGCATGCGCTTCAGCCCTGCAATGGTGGCGGTTTGAGAGTAATTAGGCCTCGTTTATGAACAAATATTCTGAGTTATTAACAAAAAACAGGAAAACATACCAAAAGGCTTGTGCGGTAAGGATTTCCTTTTAAATTTGTTTTTCATTAACAAAGTTTAACCAACATTAATACTAATTATCATGAACAAATCAGAATTGATCGATGCAATGGCTGCTGATGCAGGAATCAGCAGAGGTGCAGCTAAAATGGCTTTGGAATCATTTTTAAATAATGTAAGCGGAACCCTTAAAAAAGGCGGACGTGTATCATTGGTAGGCTTCGGATCATGGTCAGTTTCTTCGAGAGCTGCACGTGAAGGACGTAATCCACAAACCGGAAAATCAATTAAAATTGCTGCTAAGAACGTTGTAAAATTCAAAGGTGGTGCTGAATTGGACAATTCTGTAAATACAAAATAATCTCCGATTTTAGAAGAATCTCAGAGCCTTCCTTTGGAAGGCTTTTTTTTTGTATAATTTCCATTTTTATTTGGTTGCTATTTAGATTATTTGCTAATTTTATTAATAAATCGCAGCAAAATGATTTCAGAAAGACTCAAAAAAGGACAGCTACTTGTAGCCGAGCCATCGATCATCGGGGACGTCTCTTTTAACAGGTCGGTCGTTTTGCTTGCCGATCATACAACTGAAGGTTCCGTCGGATTCATCATCAACAAACCACTTCGTTACACCATTCACGATCTGATACCGGATATTAACGCGAATTTCCGCATATACAACGGCGGACCGGTCGAACAAGATAACTTATACTTCATTCATAATGTTCCTGATCTCATACCTGAAAGTATCGAAATTTCTTCAGGTATTTTTTGGGGCGGCGATTTTGAACTGACGCGCCGGCTCATCAATGACGGTCGGATCAAAAAGGATAACATAAGATTTTTCCTTGGTTATACGGGATGGGATGCGCAACAGCTCGAAAATGAAATGGTCTCAAATTCATGGATCGTATCCGACAATCTTTACGAAAAGAAGATCTTAGGCAAGTCAACAACCGATTTTTGGAAAGAAAAATTACTCGAATTAGGCGGGGATTATCCAATCTGGTCCAATGCGCCGGAAAATCCATTGCTTAACTAACCAATAATTTCGTTTAACCCTTCTACCAGCTGTCTCGAGAGATTCAACTGGTATTCTTTCTTGCGATATTTAGTTACCGGCCGGATTCCGGATATCACATTCGTAATGAACATCTCATCAGCTTTCTGCAATTCAAACGGCGACAACACCGTCTGCTGCACGTCAATACCAAGCTTAGAAGCATTCGCAATCACTTGCTTTCTCATGATCCCGTTCAGGCATCCTTCCGAAAGTGCGGGTGTTACCAATCTGCCATCGATCAAAACAAACAGGTTGCCGTTAAGTGCCTCAACAACATTGCGTTTTTCATTGAGCAGCAGGCAATTGTCGAACCCGTTTTCATCAGCGTAAATGCTGCCCGTCACATTAAGTATCCGGTTAGTAGTTTTAATAGTCGACAACAAATGCGATGCGATGTAAAAATCCTTGTAAAGATCGACTTCATAGCTAGTGTCGTCAAACTGATACGTAGCTTTATCTAACGCCGAAGCAGAAATCACGTATGAAACGTCGTTTTCGTCCGGAAGGTATAACCCGGCCGACCGACGATAAACAGTCATCCGAGCACGTGCATTCTGCAATCCCAATTGCCCGACAAGTGACAATACCTGTGATTCGATGAACTCCATCGTAAACGACATCGGAATTTCCATACGTACAATGCGCATTGCCGACATCAGGCGAAAATAATGATCCTCCAGGAACAGGACCCGGCCGTTTGAGATCCTGAAGGTTTCGAAAACGCCGTCACCAAAAAGGAAGGCGCGATTCAGAATTGTTTCCCTGTCGGTTTGCACAATGGATCCGTCAATATTCAGCATAAAAAAAGCCCTTTAAAAAAGGGCAAATATCAGACAATTTTTTGGTCTTATACTGATCCGATGACGTGCTTAAGATCGGTGATCTGGTTTTCCCACAAAAGCCGCGCTTCATCCAATTCCTCCTCATCCGCATAATCCACCACTAGCAGCGAAACATCTTTTGTAATCTCGTCTTCGAGAATTCGAAGTTCAAAATACAGGTCAGTATCGCGATCCTTTTCATCAACCCACCGAAACTTTACGCGTTCCCCTGTTTTCTTCGAGGTAAGCCTCGCTTTTTCCTCAGAGCCATCCCACATAAAAGTAAAATATTCACCGCGCGAATTAACATTGTCGGCGAACCATTCCGACAGCCCTGAAGGGGTCGAAATATATTGGTAAAGCAGTTGTGGTGAGGAGTTTACGGGAAATTCAAGTTCATATCGTACCTTAACGTCCATAAGCAATAATTTTTTCGAAATATATACATAAAAAACAACAAAGCGTTCCTTTGAAACATTATTTTTTTGCGCCGATATATTTGCAACATCTGATATTAGTCCTATATTTGCAGCCGCATTCAGAAGCCACACGGACACTGAATTCCTGGCGAGGTAGCTCAGTCGGTTAGAGCGCAGGATTCATAACCCTGAGGTCACGGG
>CBDUBP010000208.1:0-4787 GCA_965365415.1 uncultured bacterium
GTTACTTCCAGACCCATATAATCCTGAACAGTCCTGAAACCGATGTAGCTTCTTGCAGAATCCGCATATTCGAAGTCGCGCGTCCCGACCTGAAGGAAGTAAGATACATCTTTCCATGAGCCGCCACGTGTTACCTTACGTTTATTTGAAAGGTCACCAACGGTCGGGTTCATAGTAGATACATATTCATATGCACTTGCATCGTAAGAAGAGTCTGTCCACTCGGCAACGTTACCAGCCATATTATACAAGTTGTATCCATTTGGCTCGTATGATTTTGCCTCTACGGTATATAGTGCCTGGTCGGCTGCGTAATCCCCGCGGTTAGGCTTGAAGTTGGCAAGGAAACAACCGCGGTCGTTCTTCGCATAAGGACCACCCCAAGGATAAGTCGCTGATTCAAGTCCGCCACGAGCAGAATATTCCCATTCTGCCTCTGTCGGAAGCCTGAAAGCATTGATCAGGTCACGTTTTTTCTTTTTCGATTTGATGTACGCGTTCTTGTTTAATGTCCTCCATGCGCAAAAAGCTTTCGCCTGTGTCCAGTTGACACCCACGACAGGGTACTCACCATAAGCCTGGTGCCAGAAGTAGTCGTTGTGCATAGGTTCATTATATGAATAAGCAAAGTCTTTGATCCAGACTGTAGTATCAGGATAAACAGACACATTTTCGGTTTTGATGAACTGGCTGCGCTTTCCGACTTTCGCTTTTGCGGCAGCCTGGATATCCATCCACGAATAGCGGAATTTCAATTTTGTCACGTCGATCGTACGAAGCCCGTTATATGCCTCTGCAACAGGCAAATACATCGTATCCATTACCTCCGTATAATATTCGTCAGGATATTTGGACGTATCTGTGATAAGTTTCACCTTTTTGTTAAGCCTTCGACCTGCGTACGGATCATCATCAGTTCCCACGCTGTAATAATTCTCGTACATATATTTCTCGTACGGAGTCATTTTTTCAGGATCTTGATCATTGAAAGCAAAGTCTCCAATGCTACCCGCATTCTTCTTTGATTTTCCATCAGTCGGCCCGGTCTGACCTACCTCATCGGCAAGGATTGCAAGCCTTACCCTAATGATTGAATCTTTGACCCATTCGACGAATTGACGATATTCACTGTTGGTAATTTCAGTCTCATCCATATAGAAAGAGCGGACAGTCACCGTCTTGGTAGGCGCATCCTGAACATTCGCAAGATCATCATCAGATTTACCCATTATAAAGGCGCCTCCGGGAATTAAAGTCATACCATAAGGTTTCTCAGGATGCCATTTTTTACCCTTCACACCTACAAGCTCACCTTTATCGTTCGATCGGCCACATCCCACTAAAATCGTGATAGCGGCTGTAAATGCAACGAATTTCTTCATATAAATTGGGTTATTTTTCTGTTCAAAATTTTAAGGCCGTAAACCTATCTATTATTTTTTAAAAAACCAATTATTTATAACAAAATTTCAATCCCACGCCAAAAGTAGAATTTAAATTTGTCACAAAAAAATTATTTATCGACAAAATGCACAAATCATCGATAAAATGCTTAAAAAAGAGCGTAATTGTAAGATTAACTTTGCAATTAAACTATGCTGTTCTTCCGTTGAGCCTTCCACCAGCGTTCTGGCAATTCCTGATTGCACGCTGCAACGTACTCCTCGTATGAACAGGGTAACAACGTATTTTTTTTCAGTTTATTATTGACCCCCGAAATAAACGGGATCTCAATCCACCAACGGTCCGTTTTGTCGCTTTTGTAAAAAACCAGTTCACTGTCTTCGAAAGGAACAATATATTTTAAATAACGCTCCTTGCTCCCAAACGGATACTCATTAGAACGGAAATGCCATCCCTCGATGAAATACCAAACAACCTGCGCGATCAGTGCGGCTTCATTCTCAGAACTGCCGTGGTTGAATACACCGATGGCGCTGACTTTATCGCTGATTCCTGCGTACCTCGACAGTGCACAAATCTCCTTTCCATCAAAGCCATTAGGAGTAAATATATGAAAATTACCAGAGTCGGCAGATTTTACCGCTGTTAAATCTATGCTGATGAGATCCGCATCACGGAAAACCGGTTCAGCAAGCGAGATGTTGTTCTTGACCTCACCCAGGCGGTAGGCATCGAAGAAAAGTTTTTCGATCAGGTCGACTTCCTCCTGCGAATTATAATAGGTCTGATATCCTACATTTGAATAATTGAAAAGATTGTTCGGTTCGTCAAGCACGATCCGCGTCAGGTACGAACCCGCCGAAATCGGATCCTGCTCTTTTCCAAAATCGAACTTGCTGTCGACAGCCACCAGGTTTACCATCTGTTCAAGCCTGTCATACGCACGATACATCGGATGTGTCAATGCCTGCGAACCACCGATGACAATTGGAATGATCTTTCGTTTAAGCAATTCGGCAACGACTTCACGAACGGCAAATCCTGTATCATCCGATGAATTGCCGGCATCAATATCGCCAAGGTCGGCAACGACAGCATGCCAGTTACCCGGAAAAAGTGAATAAAGAGATTTCCTGAATGGAGTGAGATCCACGTGGCCGCCGACATATCCGTTGCGATTCTCCAAAACGCCTACGATTGCAATCTTTACAAGTCCGAGCTCGGGAAAATCCTGTTCAGTATGGAAAACCACCTTGCGACCCAGATGCTGATTTGAAAGTTCGCCACAAAACCTGATCAGATCACTATCTACGGGCTGTAAAAAATCAAATACCATCGCTTATTTCTTCTTTACTGATTTTGTTGACTTCGCTGTACTTTTTTTAGCGGTAGCTTTCGTTGCGGCCGATTTCTTTGCCGGCGTTTTCTTCGAAGTTTTCTTAGGTGCCTTCTCTTCGATAAGATTCTTGAAAGCTTCTAACGTCATCTTTTCGACATCCGTATTCTTCGGAAGCTCGATCTTGGTTTTTCCTTTGATCACGGCAAATTTCCCCCAGCGTGCCTTCTCAACCCGGATTCCTTCTTCAGGCCAGTTGTGGATGATCTTATCCTCGTCTTTCTTCAATTTCTCCTCTATCAGGCTATTGATATCATCCTGCGAAAGATTATTGAAATCGTACTTTTTCGACACGTTGACAAATATGCCGTTCCATTTGATGAACGGTCCAAAACGGCCGACACCTTTTTGTACCGGCTCGCCCTCATAATATCCGATCGGCGCATCAGCCTGCTGCTTTTCAGCGATCAGCTCTTTGGCGCGCTCGAGTGTGACATCAAGCGGATCCTCACCTTTCGGCAATGAAATAAACGCCTTTCCAAACCTGACATATGGGCCAAAACGGCCATTGTTCACTTCAACTTCCTCACCGTCAACCGTGCCGAGCATCTTTGGCAAAAGAAAAAGATTGAGCGCCTCTTCAAGTGAAATGGTTGAAATATTTTGATCGGCGCGCAAACTTGCGAACTGCTTGCTCTCATCTTCGGCATCACCGATCTGAGCCATTGGCCCAAAACGACCAAGCCTGACGCTTACCGGCTTGCCTGATTTTGGATCAGTACCAAGGATCCGCTCACCGCTTTCACGATCGGCGTTCGCTTCCACTTCTTTGACATTTGGATGGAACTTGTTGTAAAACTCGTTCATCATCTCCGTCCAGTTGCGGTTTCCTTCGGCGATTTCGTCAAAATCCTGTTCGACTTTCGCCGTAAAATTATAATCGAGGATCGCATCAAAATTCTTGACCAGGAAATCGGTGACAATGCTCCCAATATCAGTCGGAACCAATTTTCCTTTATCCGACCCCGTCATTTCGGTCAAATGCTTTTCCGAAATTTTTCCATCCTTAAATATAAGCTGTACGTACGGCCGTTCCTGCCCTTCAAGATTCCCCTTTTCAACGTACTTCCTGCTGATGATCGTCGAAATCGTCGGTGCATAAGTTGACGGGCGCCCAATGCCAAGCTCTTCGAGTTTCTTGACCAAAGAAGCTTCCGTATACCGGGACGGCGGACGCGAATATCTTTCGGTCGCCGTAATGAACCTGTTCGCAAGCCTTTCCCCTACTCTTAATGCAGGTAACATTCCTTCCTGCTCATCATCATCTTCATCGGTGCCTTCGAGATAGACCTTTAAAAATCCTTCAAAAAGCAGCACTTCGCCGGTCGCGGTAAATATTTCGGAATGCTTATCGGATGCGATCCTTACATTGGTCCGCTCGAGTTCCGCATCGCTCATCTGAGACGCGATCGTACGTTTCCAGATCAGATCATAAAGCCTCGCCTGGTCACGCTCAACATTCACCGTATGCCTCGACATATCGGTCGGCCGGATCGCCTCATGGGCTTCCTGCGCGCCTTTGGTTTTTGTCGCAAATGTCCGCGGTTTCGAAAATTCTTTTCCGTATGAACTAATGATTTCAGCCTGCGCCGCGCCCTGAGCTTCCTTCGACAGATTGACACTGTCCGTTCTCATGTACGTGATAAGCCCGGCTTCGTACAAACGCTGCGCAACCTGCATCGTAATCCCGACCGGCATATAAAGTTTCCGCGCCGCTTCCTGCTGAAGTGTTGACGTGGTAAACGGAGGCGCGGGGGATTTTTTTGTAGGTTTGGTTTCCAGATCAGATACCTTATAATTGGCTCCGGTACATTTATTCAAAAAATCCTGAGCCGCATTTTTCGTTGGGAAATTAGAGGCAAGTTTTGCTTTGACGGTTTTTCCGGCTTCATTGGTAAATTCCGCATTTACCGAATATGAGGCAACCGATTTGAACTCGCGTATCTCGCGCTCCCTTTCAACGATCAGCCTGACAGCAACCGACTGT
>CBDUBP010000209.1:0-4771 GCA_965365415.1 uncultured bacterium
CGTCGATGATTATCGCGATACCAATCAAGGCTGGATTTTCGAATAAGATCAGGACGGTCGTAAATGATTACAACAAAGAGGTTGCAGACAGCGGATTTGGAGGGGAAACGGTTATCATTTTTGCAAACCGGGATGGCGCTGGCTTGCGAATGACATTCTGATTATGATAGATAAGAATATACTTAGAAAGGGAATCAAATACATGGCCTGGGCGCTCCCGATGTTCTTCATTGGTCCGACCGTCATCAACAGCTCATTTAAAAACGAGCAGCACGATTTCTTCATCCCTGTCCTTGGTTTGGGAATCATACTTTGCATTGTTGCGGTCGTCCTGGCATTTAACGGATTGAGGAATATCGTGCGGAGCATGAGCGACAGTTGAATTGATAATTGACAAGTGACAATTGATAATTGTTTAAGCATACGCTCTAAACCCAATTCTAAACATCTAAACTCTCAACTTCTAAACCTCTAAACTCCTAAACTCGCGACATGAAATTCTTCGCCATTATCTTCGTCTTGCTCATCGCCACATCCTGTTATCGGAACGAACGCAATTGCGCGGACTTCAAGACCGGGAAGTTCAAATTTGAGCACGAGGTCGATGGAAAAAAAACCGTGACTTATTTCGAGCGCACCGACAGTATGGAAATCGAAACCTTCAACGGAAAGGTCGATACGGCAACGGTTCGATGGGTCAGCGACTGCGAATATGTGCTCACGAAAAAGAACCCGCAAACGATGGAAGAACGGCGTGCAATCTCCATGAAAATCTTGACCACATCGAAAAATTCGTATACCTTTGAGTTCGGCCATGTCGGCAGCGATGCAAGGCAAAAAGGAACCGTAATCAAATTAAACTAACCCGTGATAGAACAAATGCTGACCGATCCAAATGCATGGATCGCATTCATAACACTTACTTTCCTGGAAATCGTTCTGGGAATCGACAACATCATCTTCATTTCGATCGTCACAGGGAAACTTCCCCCGGAAGAGCGCAAACGCGCAACAAAGATCGGTATGTTCCTGGCCATGTTCATGCGCATCGCACTGCTGTTCGGCATCAGCTGGCTGATCAGCTTGAAAGAACCATGGTTCAGTTTCGATCTTGGCTGGGCGAAAGCCGATATCACCGGCCAGAGTTTGATCCTTCTGCTTGGAGGATTGTTCCTGCTGTACAAATCCACGAACGAAATACGGGAGAAAGTCGATGAACGCGGCCACGAGGAAAAAGATCTTGGCAGAGCGGCATCGAAAACTTTTGGAAATGTGATCCTTCAGATCATCATGATCGACCTCGTATTCTCATTCGACAGTATCCTAACCGCCGTCGGGATGACCAATGGTGTTACGGGCGCGCTTTATATCATGATCACCGCAGTCGTTGTGTCTGTGATGGTGATGATGCAGTTTGCCGTTCCGGTCGGGAATTTCGTTAATAAACATCCTTCGATCCAAATCCTTGCACTGTCGTTCCTGATCCTGATCGGATTCATGCTGGTAACGGAAGCGGCACACCTTGCCGAAGCGACATTCTTCGATTCACACGTCACACCAATCCCAAAAGGCTATTTGTATTTCGCGATCGTATTCTCGCTCGTGGTTGAAATGCTTAACATGAAGATGTTTAAGAATAAGAAGAAAGCAGAAACGGCGGAATAATTTTTTGTTAACGCGTTAACGAAACGATAAACAGGTATGGTCTTTGGCGGCTTTTGAGTAATTTGAAACTAAAAATTACTAAAGCCATGAAAAAGTTAAGCATTATAATACTCGCAGCAATCTTCGCGGCATCGTGCCGGGACACGGCTGACAAAGCCGAAGTCATCGAAGATACGAAGCAGGCGACGATCGACTCAATGAAGATGGTCACTGCAAAACAGGAAGCCGAAAAAGCGCGTCAAAGATCGATCGATTCCATGGAGGCCATTGTCGCCGCAAGGGAAGCGAAAGCCAAACAGCCCGTTGTCATCCACAATACCACGACCACACAAACTGAAGCCAAACGCAAAGGCTGGAGCGGCGCTGCAAAAGGTGCTGTGATCGGAGCCGGTGTCGGTGCGGTAACCGGAGCGGCAATCAGTAAGAAGAAAGGTGAAGGTGCGATCATCGGCGGCCTTGCAGGTGCGGGTGTCGGAGCCGGAACAGGAGCCATCATCGACGACAGCAAGAAGAAAAAGAAATAACTTCCAATAAAAAGCTCCCATTTTTGGGAGCTTTTTTTATTTAGAAAAGTGTGATCTGACCTTCTTCGTCGATCGGAAAATCGATATCGGCACTTTCATCATCAGGACTTTCACCATCATTATCGGCTGTTGGCTCCGGTTCAGGCGGTGCCGGCGGATCATATGGCAACGGCTCAAGCATATTGATCTGTTTTAGTTTATCTGTTGTCAGCTGATTTCCTTGTGCTTTGATGCCTTTTACGGCAATGAAATCTTCCACGTCAACCGTAATGCTGTCCTTTTGTACGCCTTTCACTTTTGCAAAAACAACCTCGGCAACGGGACGGTAATCCGTGGAAACGACTTCCAAATACGAACCCGAACTTTCCGAAACGAAGATTTCTTCTTTGTTTTCAGCTTCAACGACAAAACGCTTGACATAATAGCGCTGCTTTTCACCGTCATAGTAAATCGCTGAAATCGGTTTTTCAGGCATCCATTTTTCAAGGATGATCATATCCTGGTCGAAATGCGTGCTTAACTCAGGGATAATGGTTTTGACTTTCCCGGCCTGAGTAATCACAAGCAGCCTGTCGTTCGGCCTGAATTCGCCTAAAAGTTCACCACGCGCATCGACATTGAGTTTCTGGACGGTATCGTCGAACCATATCTTCCGTGGCTTTAATGTGGAAATTCCCTTTTCCTTGAGCTCGATTTTCTTTATCGGATATTTGGTAACGGTGTTTCCTTTGGAAGCGCGGCCTTTGATCATCACATTTGCAAAATCAAGATCGAATTTCAATTTCTTGACACTTCCCACCTGGCGAAGCAAAACGGTTACAACTTCCGCTTCCCCATTCGGATTGTGTGAGAAATACAAAATCTGCGAGCCTTTCGTTCCGTTTGTCAGATCGTACGCTTTATCGCGCGTCACGCCCGAAACATTGAACCGTTTGACATACGATGGCCCCGACTTCCCATCGCGGTAAACCATATTGTAAATCGTACGCTTGTCGTTCTTATCGAAGACCGCAACGTGGATGATGTCTTTGCCGATGAATGTCTTCGCATCGACCTTTGTCACCATCATATTCCCATCGCGCAGGAAAACGATGATATCGTCGATGTCGGAACAATCGCAGACGTATTCGTCCTTTTTCAGGCTTGTCCCGACAAAACCTTCTTCGCGGTTGACATATAATTTCGTGTTCCGCAGTGCGACTTTCGTAGCTTGTATATCGTCGAAAATCCGGAGTTCAGTTTTGCGTTCGCGGCCTTTTCCGTATTTCTCCTTGAGTTTGGTGAAGAATGCGATCGCAAAGTCGGTAATATGCGCGAGGTCGTGTTTCACCTGTTCAATCTCACCTTCAAGCGATTCGATCTTTTCCTGCGCTTTGTCGATATCGAATTTCGAAATCCTTTTAATGCGGATTTCCGTCAGGCGGACAATATCTTCCTCAGTGACGGCGCGCTTGAGATTTTTGGTATATGGCTTCAATCCTTCGTCGATTGCACGGATAACGCCTTCCCACGTTTCTTCTTCCTCGATCAGGCGATAGATGCGTTTTTCAATAAAGATCCGTTCAAGTGAAAGGAAATGCCATTGTTCTTCGAGTTCGCCAAGTTGGATTTCAAGCTCCTGGCGCAGCAGATCGACAGTACGATGCGTCGATATACGAAGCATGTCGGAGACACCGATAAATAATGGTTTGTGATTTTCGATCACGCATCCCAATGGTGCAACCGATGATTCGCATGCAGTGAATGCATAAAGCGCATCGATGGTTTTATCAGGAGAAACACCTGGAAATAAATGAATTAATATTTCAACTTCCGCCGCTGTATTGTCTTCGATCTTTTTGACTTTGATCTTCCCTTTTTCATTGGCTTTCAAAATGCTTTCGATCAGGGAGCCGGTATTCGTTGAAAACGGTATTTGCGTGATGACAAGCGTATTCTTGTCAAGCTGGCTGATCTTCGCCCTCACACGCACTCGCCCGCCCCGCATCCCGTCGTTGTATCCGGAAACATCGGCGATGCCTCCAGTCATAAAATCCGGAAATAACTGAAACGATTTTCCTTTCAGTACACGAATCGACGCATCGATCAGTTCATTGAAATTGTGCGGTAAAATCTTCGTCGATAATCCAACGGCGATCCCTTCGGCACCCTGGGCAAGCAACAGTGGAAATTTTACGGGAAGATTGACGGGTTCATTGCGCCGTCCGTCGTAAGAAGGCGTCCATTCAGTGATCTTCGGGCTGTAAAGAACATCAAGCGCGAATTTCGATAAACGTGCTTCGATATATCTCGATGCCGCGGCGCCGTCGCCTGTTAAAATATTTCCCCAGTTTCCCTGAGTGTCGATAAGCAGATCCCGCTGTCCGATCTGTACCATCGCGTCGCCGATACTCTGGTCGCCGTGCGGATGGTATTGCATCGTGTGCCCGACCACATTTGCCACTTTGTTGTAACGTCCGTCGTCGAGTTCCTTAAGCGAGTGCATGATGCGGCGCTGCACGGGTTTGAAGCCATCCTCAATGGCAGGAACGGCACGCTCGAGGATCACATAAGATGCATAATCAAGGAACCAATCCTTGTAC
>CBDUBP010000210.1:0-4764 GCA_965365415.1 uncultured bacterium
GCATCATATAAAGGCTGCATGTACGGGTCGAGTTTCTCCTTCATGTCGCCCGGAAGAAATCCGAGGTTCTCTCCCGCTTCAACCGCCGGCCTGGTAAGAATAATTCTCTTTACGGCCTTTTCTTTTAATGCCTTGACCGCCATTGCGACGCCGGTATAAGTTTTTCCGGTTCCGGCGGGACCGACTGCAAATACCATATCGTTCTTGATCATCATATCAACCAGTCGCTGCTGGTTTGGCGTCATCGCCTTGATGATCTTCCCTCCTACGCCATGAACAAGAATCTTGTCGTGATCCGGCATTCGCTGCTCATCCTGCGCATTGCTTTCGAGAACGCGCTCGATCACATTGTCGTCGATGCGGTTATATCGCGTAAAGTGGGTCATCAGTCGATTGAAACGAACCTCAAACTCATCGAGGACTTCAGGTTCGCCAAACGCCTTGATGGTCGTTCCGCGCGCTACGATCTTTAATTTCGGATAATACTTTTTTATAGTCTCAAGATGGGCATCCTGCGCACCCCAGAATTCCTTCGGAGCAATATCTCCAAGTTCAATGATTCTCTCGTTCAATCGGGTCGTATTTAATTAAGAATTTCGGGTGATTATTGTTAGATTTGCATTCCAAATATAAGGATTGCGGGACGAGTTCGCGAAATAGTTTTAAACAAATTTATGTCAATAATAACACTCACGACAGATTACGGCCTAAAGGACCATTTTGTCGGCGCGTTGAAAGGGAAAATCCTCTCGGAACTTCCGGAAACCCGCATTATCGACATCTCGCACGACATCGATCCGTTCAATATTTCCGAGGCGAGCTACATTATTGGAGCGTCGTATTCGAGTTTTCCCAAGGGAACCGTCCATGTCATCGGCGTTGATGCCGAGCTCAACCGAGAGAACCGCCATGTCGCGATGCAGTGGAATGATCATTTCTTCGTGTGCGCGGATAACGGGATCCTGAGCATCCTTACGCAAAAGATCGTTCCGGAAAAAATCGTCCAGATCAACATTCACGACCGTCTTCCCGAAGGTTCATCAGATATGGATGTCTTCGTTACCGTCGCATGCCATTTGGCAAAAGGCGGACTGCTGAATGTCGTGGGCAAGGAAATTTCCGAATTGAAACAGGTCACCGAATTGCAGCCCGTGATCTCATCTGATAAGAATTCGATCAAAGGCTATGTCATCTATATCGATCATTTTGGGAACGTCGTTGTAAATATTTCCAAGAAAATGTTCAACGATGTTGCTCTCGGACGTGATTTTGAGATTGCGCTTTATGAAAATGCCCGTGCCGGCGACAAGCGGAACATCCGAACGATCGCCAGGCGTTACTCCGACATTGCAACATCCGAAAAATACGGCCTCAAAAATTACGAAGGGCAAAAGCTCGCGATATTCAACGAAGGCGGATTTCTTGAAATCGCGCTTTTTAGAAGCAACCGCTCAACGGTCGGAACGGCATCAAGCCTGCTCGGATTGGGCTATCGCGATGAAGTAAGGATCAATTTTATCACCCCTAAATAATGCTGGTAAGAATCGTAAAATTGAGTTTCCATCCGGAAAACGTCGATGCATTTCTCGAAAATTTCGAGCTAATGAAGGAACGGATACGAAACGCACCGGGAAACCGTTTGCTTGAATTGTATCGCGATAAGGACAACCCAAATGTCTTTTTTACGTACAGCTACTGGGATTCCGGGATGGATCTTGAAAATTACCGCCAATCGGAATTGTTTTACGATGTGTGGAATTTCACCAAAAAGCTTTTCAACGATAAGCCGCAAGCGTGGAGTGTCGATAAACTTGTTTCGTTAACTTAGCAGTTTAACTTATATGAAGTCAATCCTTCTCAGGGAAATCAAATCCTTCTTCGGCTCGCCGATCGGTTATCTCGTGATCGCGGTTTTCCTGATCTTAAACGGTCTGTTTCTATTTGTGTTTGAAGGTGAATACAACATTCCAAACAGCGGTTTCGCCGACCTGACGCCGTTTTTCACCATTGCGCCATGGATCCTGATCTTCCTGATCCCGGCCGTGACGATGAGGAGTTTTTCAGACGAAAGAAAACAAGGGACACTTGAATTGCTTCTTACTAAGCCTTTGAGCGTCAGTCAGATCGTTGGAGGAAAATTTTTGGGCGCATTGCTGTTGATCGTCACTGCGATACTGCCGACACTGATCTATGTTTGGGCCATCTCTCAGTTCGTAATGCCTCCGGGCGAGATCGATCTTGGAAGCATCATGGGATCGTATTTCGGGATGCTGTTTCTGATATCGGCCTACTCCGCAATCGGGATCTTTACCTCTTCCCTATCGGATAATCAAATCGTCGCGTTCATTACCTCAGTCTTTTTGTGTTTTGTCTTTTATTTCGGATTTGAAGCCGCTGCAACATTCGCCGCAGGTTTTGAAGGATTTGTTTCGTCGCTTGGAATGGAAAGCCATTTCCGCAGCATGGGCCGTGGCGTCATGGATACCAGAGACATCATTTATTTCGTCAGCCTTTCGCTTCTGTTCCTGGCGATGACAGTCTACCGATTGAAGTCATTGCGTTCGGTTCATCGTGTCAACAAAATTAATTTGAGGCAACTGCTGATGTTTTTCGCGGTGATCATTCTCGTGAATTTCATCTCGTCAAAATTCTTTAACCGTTTCGACCTGACGCACGACAGCAGATATACCTTATCCGATACATCAAAGGAAATCGTTGCAAATGCCACGGAGCCGCTTTACGTGGACGTGTTTCTCAAAGGAAATTTTCCAGGTGAATTCAAGCGACTCCAAACGGAAACAAATCAGCTTTTAGAGGAATTCAAGGCATACAATCCGAATGTCATTTTTCAGTTCATCAATCCGCTTGAAGACGAAGCGGAAAGTGAGAAAGTGATGCAGGAATTCATCGACCGCGGACTTACACCGGTAAATGTAACTGTCGACGATCGCGGAAAGCAAAGCCAGGAAATGGTTTTCCCATGGGCAATCGCGAGTTACGGGAACCAAAGCATGAAAGTGCCGCTGCTCAAAAATATGATGGGCGCCTCGACACAGGAGAAAGTCGTTAGTTCAGTCCAGCATCTGGAATATGCTTTTGCGAATGCATTCAATACCGTCACGCAATCAAAGCAAAAGAAGATCGCTGTCATCAAAGGCAACGGCGAATTACATGATCTTTTGATCGCCGATTTTGTACGAAGCGTGCGCGACAATTATTACATCGGCACCTTTACATTGGATTCCGTCGCGAAACAGCCAGCCGAAACACTTAAATTTTTAAAGCGTTACGATCTTGCCATCATCGCAAAACCAACGGAGAAATTCACCGATGAAGAAAAGCAGGTCATGGACCAATTCATTGTCGGCGGAGGAAAAACGATCTGGCTTGTCGACCAGGTCAATATGGAAATGGACAGTCTTTACAACGAAAGCGGCAGTTCCTTAGCTTTCCCGAACGACCTTGGGCTGAACGACATGTTTTTCAAATACGGCATCAGGATGAACACATCCTTGGTCAAGGATATCATGGCTACGCCGATTGCGCTTGCGACTGGCGAACAGGGAAGCGCCACGCAGTACACACAATATCCGTGGTTTTATTCGCCACTGATCTATCCGGCAGGAAAACATCCGATCGTGACGAATCTTGACGGCCTGAAATTCGACTTTGCATCCGGAATCGAAGTGCTCGACAATGATATCAAGAAAACTATCCTGCTTCAGTCATCACCGTATTCAAAACTGATCGGCACACCGGTTGAAGTCAGCCTGGATATGGTCCAGGAGCGTCCCACACCTGATGAATTCAAGAATACCGGAAATATACCTGTTGCGGTTTTGCTTGAAGGAAGATTCCGTTCGATGTATGAAAATCGCGTGCTGCCATTCGAGGACAAATCGTACATCAAAGAAGGAAAAGAAAACAAGATGATCGTCATTTCAGACGGCGATGTCATCCGGAATCAATACGACAAAAATTTCCAGCCATTGGAATTGGGTTACGACAAATGGACGAATAATTTCTACGGGAACAAGGAGTTTCTGATGAATTGCGTCAATTACCTGCTCGACGAAAACGGACTTATCAACATTCGCGGGAAGGAAGTCAGCCTGGCAATGCTCGACCGCGAAAAAGTCCACGCCAATTATACCACAACGCAACTGATAACTGTCGGGCTGCCAATAGCTGCACTGCTCATTTTCGGGCTGTTGTTTACGTTTTTAAGGCGCCGCAAATACGCGCGTTAGTGTTAATAAAATTCTTTCAGAGTAAGTACGGTTTCAGATATATTTGTAGAAAATTTTAAGTTACAAGCGCCGCGTCGCGAAAAAGAAAGCTAATGAAATTCATCGTATCGAGTTCATATCTACTAAAGCAGCTGCAGGTTCTTGGCAGCGTCATCAACAGCAGCAACACATTACCCATCCTCGACAATTTCCTTTTTGAGCTGGATAACCGGGCTTTGACCGTTTCGGCATCAGATCTTGAAACCACAATGTCGGCCACGCTCGAGATCGAAAGCGACAGTACCGGAAGTGTTGCGGTTCCTGCAAAACTATTGCTTGAGATACTGAAAACATTCCCTGAACAGCCGCTGACCTTCACTGTTGAGGAAAACTCCACGATCGAGATCAGCTCAAATTCGGGTAAATATGCATTGGCGTACGCTCCGGGTGAAGAATTCCCTAAATCAGTTTTGCTTGATGATCCGTCTGTAACGGTTGTTCCTGCCGATGTTCTGGCGACCGCTGTCAGCAAGAC
>CBDUBP010000211.1:0-4743 GCA_965365415.1 uncultured bacterium
CATGCTTCCGCCGCAGACACTTGAAGATTATATCTTAAAAGGGATCATACAGATAGCGCCGCTCGCTTTCATGCGCGGGCGTACTCTTGACAATGCATTTGTCATCCTTGACGAAGCACAGAACACAACCCATTCGCAGATGAAGATGTTTTTGACCCGAATGGGAAAAAATGCAAAATTCATGATCACCGGAGATCCGGGCCAGGTCGATCTGCCGCGCCGTACGATCTCGGGTTTGAAGGAAGCATTGCTTGTTTTAAAAGACATTGATGGAATCGGAATCATTTATCTTGATGATAAGGATATCGTTCGCCACAGGCTTGTCAAGAAAGTGATCGACGCGTACAAACAGATCGAAAACCAGGATTGATCCATTAGTTAAACTCTGCGCGATTGTGTACTTTTGCCGAAAATTTCGCGGATGAATACACTTACAACGACCAGCTTTAAATTTCCCGGGCAAAGATCTGTATACCATGGCAAGGTCAGGGATGTGTACAACATCAATGATGAACTGTTGGTGATGATTGCAACAGACAGGCTGTCGGCATTCGATGTGGTCATGCCCCGCGGAATTCCTTACAAAGGGCAAATACTTAATCAGATCGCCACGAAATTCATGTCGATGACTTCCGATATCGTCCCAAACTGGCTTATTGATACGCCCGATCCAAATGTTGCCGTTGGAAAGCTCTGCACACCTTTTAAAGTCGAAATGGTCATCCGCGGATATTTGGCCGGTCATGCGGCCCGTGAATATGCGTCGGGAAAAAGAGTGCTTTGCGGCGTCGCGCTTCCCGAAGGATTGAAAGAGAACGATAAATTACCTGAACCGATAATCACGCCGTCAACAAAGGCCGACAACGGTCAGCACGATGAAGACATTTCGCGTGAAGAAATCCTTGCAAAAGGAATTGTTTCAAGGGAAGATTATGAAGTACTTGAAAAATATACATACGATCTTTTCAAGCGCGGAACTGAAATCGCAGCATCGCGCGGTTTGATCCTGGTCGATACCAAGTATGAGTTTGGGAAAACAAAAGATGGGCAGATCGTCTTGATCGATGAGATCCATACTCCGGATTCATCGCGATATTTTTATATCGATGGCTATCAGCAACGTCAAAACGATGGTGAAGAACAGAAGCAACTTTCAAAAGAATTTGTCCGCCGATGGCTGATTGAGAACGGTTTCCAGGGACAAACGGGGCAACAGATCCCTTTGATGGGCGACAAATATGTACAATCAGTTTCTGAAAGATATATTGAACTTTACGAAAATATCATAGGAGAGGAGTTTATCAAGGCCGATACGAACGATATTGAACGCCGGATTGATCTAAATGTCAAAGAATTTTTGAAAAATTATAGATAACTTCATCGCCCACGAAAATCCCGAAATTTATAATAATGTGCGGGTTTGCCTTTTTGATGTTGTTGGATATTTTGTTATTTACCTTCAGGGAAGGGGAAAATGTATCCCTACAATATCCCTGAAATTTTTGTTACGGGAATTCCGCATTTAACATCTTAAGCTGGAGTGTATTGATTTCATCCATCTGATTTTTTTCGCGGTTCTTAGAACGGTTTCGCGAAGGATTTTATCTCCGACGGAAGTCGCCCCTTCTGTAGGAACTTCATGTCTGCTTTCCCCTTCGGAAAAAATTTCAAACGTTAAAAAAAAGTTATTTTTAGAATCATGCTGTAACTGCGTGTAGATCAACGCGTCTTGTCGCCAAGTTCATTTTATCAATCACTTAAATCAATCATCATGAAAAAAACGATTATCTGTCTGGGAATGATCATCGCATCATTTACCAATACCGCATTGGCGGTGAACGATTCGCCAATCACGAATCAAATTGCAGCAGTAGCAGTTAAAGGTGCGACACCTCTTTGCACCGCGATCAGCAAGGGAGAATTTGAAATCGTAAAAAAGTTCGTTGAGTACGGATGCGATGTCAACGAGCGTTCAAATGGAATGACCCCGTTAATGGTCGCAGCACGTTACAATAACATTGAGATCATGGAATACCTGATTTCAAAAGGTGCAGATGTAAACGCGAAAGCCGAGAATGGATTCACTGCATTAAAATATGCAGAACTTTCAAAAGCACAGGAAGCAGTGGATTATCTGAAAAAACATAGAAGAGCATAGGACAGAAGTTAGTTACAAAGTTCGACTGTAAACCGCCGAAAGGCGGTTTTTTTAGACCCCATGCAACCCTTTAGCCCGAGTATCAGTCTTTTAAGTGAAACGTACAAAATCGAACCACTGTTAAAATTTAGTTAATAATTAGTACCTTGTAAAACATAATACCTGCTTTTAGATATATATTTGCATAGGATTTTAGTTCAACACTCATTAATCAAGTCATCAATTTAATTTTATTAATCATGAAATCAATCATCACTTTAATCACAGCAATCTTCGCAATAAGCGGAAGCTTTGCATCAAACGAGAATCACAAAGGCAATAAACTTGCATTCTACAAATCGGAAGACACCGTGATTTTCAATCCATCTACAGTATTGGCAAATCATGTTCTTTCAATGGAAGAACGGATCATCGAAGACGGCAAAATCATCGGAGTTGAACCAGGGAACGATTTGAAAGCCGCAGTAAAATCAGCAGAGGAAATCATTTTTGATGATCAGCAAATCACTGAGGCTTTGATTCCGGCAGTTGCGCCACTCGACATGAAGATCGTTAACGAAAAGCCGGCTTCCAAATTTGCCAAATGTAATATGATCATTGTGAAAAATTAATCAGTTTCACAAAAACAAAAAGCACCTCTAATCAAGGTGCTTTTTTTATGGGCTTAATCGAAATATGAATAATTATCGCCTTCTTTCATTTTAAGGAGTGTTTCATAAATCAGCCGGATGACGTTTTCGACATCTTCACGCTGGACCATTTCCACTGTCGTATGCATGTACCGAAGCGGAAGGCTGATCAACGCAGATGCAACGCCGCCATTGCTGTAGGCAAAAGCATCCGTGTCGGTTCCTGTCACGCGGGACGATGCCAATCGCTGGAACGGAATCTCTTTCTCCTGAGCGGTTGCGATGATCAGTTCGCGAAGATTATTCTGTACCGCCGGCGCATAACTTACAACCGGGCCTTTACCGATCTGGATCTCACCTTCGATCTTTTTATTGATCATAGGCGTTGTAGTATCGTGGCAAACATCAGTCACGATTGCCGCATTTGGCCTGATGGTCTTTGTGATCATCTCCGCACCGCGCAAACCAACTTCTTCCTGGACGGAGTTCGTGATATAAAGCCCAAATGGCAGGTTCTTCTTGTTTTCATGCAATAGCCTCGCGACTTCCGCGATCATGAATCCACCCATACGGTTATCGATGGCACGGCAGACGAATTTGTTCCCGTTAAGGATCATGAACTCATCAGGATAGGTGATGACACATCCTACATGGACACCAAGGTTCTCAACTTCCTCCTTCGTCGCGCAACCAATATCGATAAAAAGATTGTCGAGTTTCGCGTTCTCTTCCTTGTCGCGATTTCGTGTGTGGATCGCAGGCCATCCGAAAACTCCTTTGACGATGCCTTTTTTGGTATGGATGTTAACACGCTTCGATGGTGCAATTTGATGGTCCGATCCGCCGTTACGGATGACATAGATGAGTCCGTTGTCGGTGATATAATTCACATACCACGAAATTTCGTCGGCATGGCCTTCAATGACGACCTTGTATTTAGCATCGGGATTGATGACCCCGACGATCGTACCGTAGGTGTCGGTGATGAATTCATCAACGAAAGGAGTTACGTACTCGCGCCACAATTTTTGGCCTTGCGCCTCATAACCGGTAGGAGAGGCATTGTTGAGATAACGTTCTAAAAAATCAATCGATTTATCATTAAGGATTTGCTTATCCGCCATAACTTAAATTTTTGCGAAATTAATCAATTGAAATTTCATTTGTGGGAAGAATGTCTATTTTTGAACGCTAAACATCCATACATGAACAGGATTTTTGTTCTGCTGCTGCTCTGTGTTCATACAGTAATTTTTGCGCAGGAAGTCAGGAAAGATACGGTCAGGGAAACTGATATTGAAGACATCGATACGTTCGGAATGGCGATCGAACTTCCCGAGCTTACCATATATAAAGGAGATGCCGAGGCAATGAAGCAGTATATGTTGCTTCAGAACCGCGTGTACAAGGTTTATCCTTATGCGAAGATCGCGGCGGAGCGCCTGACGATGCTTGATAAGAATATGGCGAAGCTCAAGACAAAAAAGGAAAAGAAGAAATATTTCAAGATCGTTGAAGATTACATCCAGAATGAGTTTACGGAAAAGCTAAAGAAACTATCCCGCAAGCAGGGACAGATCCTTGTAAAGCTCATCAACCGCCAGACAGGCGAGACCACTTTCGATCTCGTCAAGGAATACAAAAGCGGATGGAAGGCATTTTGGGCAAGTAATACGGCGAAGGTGTTCGATATTAACCTCAAGGCCAAATATTCGCCGATGGAAGTCAACGAAGATTACCTGATCGAAACGATTCTTCAGCGTGCATTCGACAGCGGACGCCTCGTGCGTCAGGAAGCCGCGAAACCCGTCGATTACCGAAAGCTCAATGAGTATTGGATCGAACGCGTCGAAAATAACAAAAAAAATAAGAAGAAGTAAACCGCCTACCGCCAACTGCCTACTGCCTACTGATAATGGCGTTGCCTTTCACACCGGCCTGCGCACCTCCCGGCTC
>CBDUBP010000212.1:0-4732 GCA_965365415.1 uncultured bacterium
GTCCCAACCAACAGAGCGACAAGACTATCGGCCTGCTTCTGTTGTGCAGGCGAAATAGTCACCGACAACAGAAATATTACTAACAACAAATTTGAGATCCTTATCATGAAAATCCTGCGCTTTCTGAAACAAAAGTACTGTTTCCCTTCAGGCATTTAAGGCGAAATGAGCATTCGGTATGTTTTGGCGAGAATTTGAGGATTATCTTCGAATGACAGGTTTTACAATGGTTGTCGCGTTGGATGTCAGCCTTAGAAAATAAAGGCCTTGCGGAAAATCTGAAATGTCGATTCGGGTTAAGCCGGCGTCGGAAATCTGCCTGACCATTTTTCCGAAAGTATCATAAATTGCGACCGAATCTATCGCCTGTTCGCTCTGGATATTGATAATTCCCGAGGTAGGATTCGGGAACAATCCGATCGACGCCGATTCATTTTCACCAATGCCAAGCTCATCGATCACGCGCAGAAAAAAATTGGTAATCGCAACGCATTGTGTCGTTTCATTAACAGCGGAAACCCAAAGCTGCTGCGGATTGCTGACATTCGAATACAATAAAGGAAGCGGATTGGCCTGCATTTGTGCGTCGCCCTCCGTGAGATGAAAAGTTACGGTAAGGTCCGGAGTGCCGCCAATGATCCCGGGAATTACCGAGGCGAGATCGAATTCGGCCGTTTCATCGGTTGGCGATTCATAAATGATATAGTCTTCAGGCTGGACGATTTCGGGAATTGGATTTACGATCAGCTCTATCGAATCAATTACATAACATCCAACGGGATTATCCACGCGCACATATATAACGGAAGTCCATGGCGAAACCGTTGTATAAATATCCGGGACGGCGTTTACCTGCTGTTCGGCATCGGCCAGGGTTTCATAATACGATACTTCATAATCCGGATCGAAAAGCGTAATGAGTTCGGTAATGAATAGCAAAGGAAAAGTCTGCAGACCGTCATTATCATCATCACAAAGCACCAAATCCGGAAGCTGCGGAACAGCCGGAAGCGGCAGCACTGCGATTGTCAGCGTAGTTATGCCAAAATTCGTGGCATTTGTCACATCGGTCACACGAACAAAAAGTGACTGCGGGTTTGCAATATTGCTGTAAGCCGTTGGATTTGAAATCGGATTGACGCCATTTTCCGCGTCGGTTTGGGTTTGATGAAAAGTAACCTGATAATCAACCGGGTTGAGGTCCCCCAGGATCTCGCTGGTTTTCACGGTCAGGTCAAAAACCGAAAAACCATCGTTATTATCATCGCACAAACCAAGCGGTGTCGGAGTTTCCAACGGAACCTGTGCAAAAGCGACAGTCGAAAAAAGCAGGAACAAAAGTATTGATTTCATCATTTCTTTGAAATTTTAAATGTTTTGGAACCGTTTACCGAGTGGATTTTCGCAAAGTAAATTCCGGGTTGCTGTGCAGATAAGTCAATTGAATTCCGCGATTCAAAGATCCCATCCTGCAATTGCCGTCCGTGAATGTCGTACACTGTAAAATGCATGCCGCCGACATCAGTAAAGTTAACGATTCCCGACGTTGGATTTGGATAAATTCTAATTTGATCGACAGCATTTTCCGCGATTGACAATTCCTGGAAAGTTGTCGTGGCAACATTCGTCTCCACGGGGAAATTAAAATCGAAAAAGATATTCGCATTGTTCGACACCGAATCGCCTGTAACCAATGATGATTTCGTCTTGATCATAAACATAACATAACCATGTTCCTGCGGACCGAGATTGATGCCTTCGTGGATGAATTCCAATCGATTGTTGGTCAACCGAACTTGCGCAGGATGCGATGTATGTAAAATCTTGATGCTTGGAATGTCGTATTTCGCAGCATCAAGATCATCGACCACCACAATATTCTCAGCCGGAAAATTTCCCGTATTTTCAAAATTGATGACGTAGTGGAGATAATCGCCGATGAGTTGCGGAGACACATTCGCACCTTCGAGGCAGTGTTTGTCGTTGGGATCGAAAGATCCGACTACCGTTGGTTTGAATGTTGTTTCATCGGCCGGATTCCCGCCGCTGGCCTGTGTAGTAATTGCCGAATTGAATGTCAGCACATCGTCAATGTTCACCGCTGGCGTATCCGTTGGCGAATTGATGTTGAAAACCAATTCGATCGTTCGCGTTTCAAATGGCAGCAACGCCGAATAATTATACTCGAGATATCCTTCCGACGCTTCGCCCGCGACAGGGTTTCCAATGACGAAATCCATCAGATCGTCGTCAAAATCAAATGAGATCATGCCACTTTCGACCTGATTCCCCGTATTTGTAAATACGATGGTCAGATGGTAATCAAATCCCGGTAGCGGTTGTCCCTGCGGAACGATGATCACTTCAACTTCGGAATGGACACCAACCGGCGTAAGGCAGAAATCCTGCATCATTGCCGCGTCGATCGGAGTCGAAAAATCAATGACAGCCGAGGCAGGAGATATGTTGAAATATTCGTTCGGCTGAGCGGTCAAGGTTAAGCTTGCCTGCTGTGCGTAAGCGACATAATTCCCATCCTGGTTCGAAAACGTAGAACCGGTTGTCGATCCGTCGGAAACTCCAATTGGAAAATGCGGTACCACGATATCGGTGGCATCGCAGCCATCTCCATTTGCATCGTACCTGATCACACCCGAAATCGTATTGTGATTTCCGCCCGGCGCAAAACTGCAATATGATGTGACAGGAACAAAATTATTCGCCGCTTCGCAAATAGTAATCACGTTTTCCAATTCGGATTCATCCGCGCATACGTATATCAGCGATGGGCAGGCCGACATATCCATGTCGTCCACGATCCCATTTTTCATGTTGATGCTTTGCAATAGCTGGCCTCCGATCCTGAGCTTTGTAAGGTTGTGAAGCATCGAAACGTCAATGGACGTCAGGGCTCCGAAAAGACAGTCGACAAATGTTAAACCGGTATTGTTCGATAATTCAATCGTATTGAACAGATTATTCCGGAATTCCAGATAACTCAACGCCGTATTGTTTGATAGGTCGAGACTTGTAAGCTGGTTTGAACCTATCGTCAGGTGGTTTAATTCCACCTGATCTGTCAAATCGATCGCTGCCAGGTTATTGGAAGCAAGATTTAAAATTGTCAGGCTCGTCAATCCTGAAAGGTCGATCGTCGTCAGTTCATTATTCCACATATTTAACCGATCGAGATTAACACAGCCTTCCAAGTTTACCGACGTAATCGGACATCCCTGGGTAATAATCTGGGTCAGCAAAGGCTGATCGGAACAATCCAGACTTGTCAGCGGGTTGCCGTCCAAGGCCAGATAGGTAAGATTTGGAAGAATGCCCGACAGTTCGATTGAAGGTAGGAAATTATTGAGGCAGGTTAACTGTTCAAGCGTTGTAAAATGTTGGATTCCCGCAAGGTTTGCAATTTTGCCGATCCCTGAATTTTGTTGGTATGATATACTTAGCCTTGTGATGACCGCCGCTTCGGAAACTTCGATCTGGCTGTTATTGTTCGTATCGATCTTACCCCAGCCTGTCGGCCCGTATGCTACAAAATTTGCAGAGTTGGCCGATAAGAGCCGTGCTTTAAAATTGGCATCGGGAAAATTGATGACCTGGGCATTTGCAATCCCCGAAAATAAAACGACCGATAAAAGCTGCGTAAGTAATGTTAGCCTCATTTCTTAAAATTTCATTAAAAATAACAAAAACTTTAAGTGAATGAGATATTTACAATAAAAAACCCGCCGGAGAGCGAGTTAGTTATAGTTTACAGTTTACAGTTTAGTTACGGTTTACAGTTTACGGTTTATAGTTTACAGTTTAGTTACGGTTTACGGTTTACAGTTTACGGTTTATAGTTTACAGTTTACAGAACAGGCTGTGAACATTAACTTGATTACAAATATCCAATTACCTAATGCCTACTGTTAACTGTTAACTGTTAACTAATAGCTGATAGCTGATAGCCAACAGCTGACAGCTCTAAACCTACTTCACCTTAAAAGCCCTCAATCCCGGAAAATAAGCCGTATCGCCCAATTCTTCCTCGATCCTTAATAGCTGGTTGTATTTCGCCATCCTGTCGGACCGCGACGCCGACCCGGTTTTGATCTGCCCGCAATTCAGTGCGACAGCGAGATCCGCAATCGTATTGTCTTCGGTTTCCCCCGAACGATGCGACATTACCGAGGTATATCCCGCATTATGCGCCATATTGACGGCTGCGATCGTTTCGGTGAGCGTTCCGATCTGGTTGACCTTTATCAGGATCGAATTTCCAACGCCTTTTTCGATTCCGCGAGACAAACGTTCGACATTCGTCACAAAAAGATCATCGCCGACCAGCTGGACTTTATTCCCGATTTTTTCCGTCAGCAGTTTCCATCCGTCCCAATCATCTTCGTGCATGCCGTCTTCGATCGAAATAATTGGGTATTTTGAAGCGAGTTCCGCCAGGTAATTCACCTGTTCTTCCGATGTGCGGATCTTGCCTGTCGAGCCTTCGAATTTTGAATAATCATAACGGCCGCTGACATAGAATTCAGATGCTGCGCAATCGAGCGCGATCATGATCTCATCACCGAATTTATATCCCGCTGCTTCAACCGCTTTTTTGATCGTATCGAGCGCATCTTCGGTTCCGCCTGCGAAATTTGGAGCAAATCCGCCTTCATCACCAACTGCCGTCGACAAATGCCTGTCGTGCAGTTCCTTTTTCAAATGATGAAATATTTCC
>CBDUBP010000213.1:0-4695 GCA_965365415.1 uncultured bacterium
GATTTCGTGCGCAGAAGCCCTGTTTTCAACGGAAATGATCTGGGAATGTTAGGTAATGTAGAAACGTTGCCTGCGCGCGAGGAAATCGATATATTTGTCGGATCGAATATTGCCGTCAAAGGTGTGCTTAGCAGCGATGATCAGATGAAGATCCATCAGAAAGCAAAAGAATATCTCGACGATAATGACGTTCTCGCCGCATGGAAGGTTTTATTAGCCAATCAATTATAAATTAAATTCAGAAAGACGATGGAAGTAACAGGGAAAATTAAGGTGATCAATCCGGAGCAGCAGGTCAGCGCTTCGTTTAAAAAGAGGGAACTGGTTGTAACGACTGAAGAGCAATATCCGCAGCACATCATGATTGAATTCACTCAGGATAAATGCGATTTATTAAACAATTATAAGCCGGGGGAAGCAGTGAAGGTTTCAATCAACCTTCGCGGCCGTGAATGGGTTAATCCGCAAGGCGAAACCAAATATTTCAACAGCATCCAGGGTTGGAGGATCGAGCGCATGCAGCCGGATATGCCTGGCGCTGCACCCGAAATGCCTGCAACCACAAGGTTTGAGCCGGCACCAAGTTTTAATGAGGAAGATCACGACGATCTGCCTTTCTAAAAATTCCTGCCCGGCCCTAAACTGCCGGGTTTTTTATTTAAAAATGTATCTGCTTACCAAAGAACTTTATTTTCCGCCACCGACAGACGCGGGCAAAACCGGTCTTGTTGCCATTGGCGGCGATCTTTCCATAGAACGCGTACTGCTCGCATATCAAATGGGTATTTTCCCGTGGTACGATGCCGATGAACCCATATTATGGTGGTCGCCTGAAAAAAGGATGGTGGTTTTTCCGCACGATTTCAAGCCGTCGAAGAGCATGCGGAACATCATCAACCGCCGGATCTTTACCGTAACTTTTAATCAGCATTTTCGCGCGGTCATCGAGAATTGCCGTTGTATCCAAAGAAAAGACCAGGATGGAACGTGGCTCAGCGAGGAAATGGTCGAAACATACTGCCGCCTTCATACGATGGGGAAAGCAAAATCGGTTGAGGTCTGGAAAGATGGCGAGCTTGTCGGCGGACTTTACGGCGTCGATATGAACCGCGTTTTTTGTGGTGAAAGCATGTTTTCAAAAGTGTCGAATGCAAGTAAGGTGGCATTTGTTGCTCTTGTCGACAGTCTGCGTGAAAATAATTATAAACTCCTTGATTGCCAGCTGCACAACGATCATCTTGAAAGCCTGGGTGCGGTGGAGATCCCTCGTGAAGAATATCTCGAAATTTTGAAGGCGAAATAAATAAACAATATACTCCGCAATTTCCGCGACTGAGCCATGCTAACGCTGATGCGCCGCTTTTCGCTTCAAGTCGTAGTAATAATAGAGCAAACGGTCGTAAAACAAAGCGATCAGAAGCACGAGCGCCGCGATCAGTAAGGTCTGCAGTCCGATTGCGGCAAAAATGAAACCTCCGCCGATGCAGCCAGCGAAGAAACAGCAAATGATCGTCAGCCGCAGCAAAATGCTTTTCCTCAATTTGTGCTGCGCGGATAATTCGCGGTAAAAAAATAGCTGCGAAAGTTCAATTCCGAGATCGGTGAACAAGCCTGTAAGGTGCGTGGTGCGGACCATAAACTGAGAGAGCTTTGTCACCATTGCATTCTGCAAACCCATGGAAAAAAGCAGGATTCCTGCAAGAAGTCCGGCGGTCGACTCAACATCCGCAAAAAACGGCCATAAGCCGGCGGTGCACAAAAAAACAATTTCGACGAACATCGGTGCGGCATGCGCTATTTTTGGATTTTTGCGCAGAAGAATTTCCACGATGAGGTTCGACGAGAAAGCTCCTGCAAGAAAACACAGGATGAAGAGCAGAAAATTCAATGCGGGAATGTAGTCTTTAAAGAACAATTCTTCTGCAAAGAAGGCGAAATGGCCTGTCACGTTTGTTGTAAGCGTTGCAACCGAAAGGACGCCCGTAATGTTGACGATTCCGGCAATCAGCGACAGCAATGATGCCAGCCTGATATTGTGTTTGTACGTCCGGTGCCTGCCTTCGTGCCTGAACATTATTGACTTCTTTTCCAGCAATCGGCTACGTGGTCGTCGACCATTCCGGTTGCCTGCATGTGCGCATAGATGACGGTCGACCCGACGAATTTAAAGCCACGTTTTTTCATGTCTTTGCTGATCTCGTCTGAAATTGCCGTTGTCGGAGGAACATCTTTCAATGTGAGCCGATTGTTAACGATCGGTTTTCCACCCGTGAATTTCCAGATATAATTTGAAAAGCTTCCAAATTCGTTTTGTACTTCCATAAAAGCTTTTGCATTCGATATCGCTGCCCTGATTTTCAAAGTATTTCGGATGATGCCCTGATTCTGGAGCAGATCAGTAATCTTGTCGTCATCATATTCAGCAACAATCCTGTAATCGAAATCATTGAATGCCTCGCGGAAATTTTCCCGTTTTCGAAGAATCGTGATCCAGCTCAGACCGGCCTGAAATGTTTCAAGGATCAGGAATTCAAAAAGTTTTCGGTCGTCATAAACCGGCACGCCCCATTCCTCGTCGTGGTATTTGACATACAGCGGATCGGTTCCGCACCATGCGCATCGAATTTTATCCTGCGTCATTTTTAATGTATTTTTTGATGATGAAATGTCCGAGGTAAATGACCGGCGTCAGAAGGATCGCAATGACAAGCTTGACGAAATAGCCTGTAAGTCCGGATGAAACGTATTGCTCGAACGTCATTATCCCGGTCATATAAAATGCAATTCCAAGCACGATGAAGGAATCGAAGAACTGCGAAATTACCGTTGATCCGGTGCTTCGGAGCCATATCATTTTGCCTCCTGTTTTAGACTTGAAAAATTGGAACAAAGTCGCGTCGATCAATTGGGAAACAAGGAATGCGGTTATGCTGCCGACGATGATCCACATCGACTGGCCGAAAACCGCATCAAATTGGCTGTCGGTTATTCCCGGAATTTTTGCCGACGCCGGAATTCCCATCGCAAGGTATAGAACAATAAAGCAATAGGCAATCAGGCAGGCTGTGATAATCGACAGTCGTTGGACACCGCTTTTTCCAAAATATTCATTGATCAGGTCGGTTGTGACGAATACGACCGGCCAGGGCAATATCCCGACTGACATCAAATATGGGCCGACATCAATTAATTTCCCGCCGATCATTTCCGCGGTAATCGCGTTAGTGATGAAGATTCCGGCGAGAATGAGGTAAATGGTTTGTCTTCGCGTTTGGAACATACCGTAAATATAATTGATAATTGATAGTTGACAATTGCGTCTACAGTTAACGTTCGATATTCCAGCTTGAAAAACAAAAAACCCGCTTCAAACGAAACGGGTTTTATATCAAATAAACGAATAAACACTCGAGGCCAGCGGCCGAACTGAGCGAAGCTAAATCGTCGAATAAACTTATCCTAAGGCTACACGCTTGAATCCGGTAACCGTCAATGACGGATCAACAGATTTTACGTAGTTTGAAACGCTCATTGAACCGTCTTTGATGTAATCCTGGTTTACAAGCGTGTTGTCTTTGAAGAAACGCTGCATCTTTCCTTTGGCGATGTTATCAAGCATTGCCTCCGGCTTTCCTTCCTGACGAAGCAAATCTTTTGCGATTTCGATCTCTTTTGCGATCGTATCTGCATCAACACCAGTTTCATCCAAAGCGATCGGTGACATTGCCGCAGCCTGCATCGCAACGTTGCGCGCAGCCTCATCAGCTCCGGAAACATTAGCCGAAAGCGCAACCAAGGTAGCGATCTTGTTACCTGCATGGATATATGAACCGATGAACGCACCGCTCAATCTCTCGAACGAACCGATCTCGATTTTCTCTCCGATGACACCTGTCTGCTCGATCAGTTTTTCCGAAACCGGAATTCCGTTGTAATCAGCAGCAAGCAATTCTTCTTTTGTATTGTACTTCAATGCAAGGTTTGCAAGGTCTGTCGCCAATTTCACGAAACCTTCGTTTTTTCCAACGAAGTCGGTCTCGCAATTTAGTGTAATTGCAACACCTTCGGTTTTGTCGGCATTGACAGCAGCGATCGCAGCTCCTTCGGTCGACTCACGGTCTGAACGGTTTGCAGCGACCTTCTGTCCTTTTTTGCGAAGATTCTCGATAGCTAGATCAAAATCGCCGTCAGCTTCAACAAGAGCTTTTTTGCAATCCATCATTCCGGCTCCGGTGATGGTCCTTAATTTATTTACGTCTGCAGCAGTGATAGTTGCCATAGTGATATTTTGAATTTTAAATTTTAAATTTTGAATGAAAAAATTCCAATCTTCAAATCCAAATTCCAACTGTCAAGCAGCAATGCCGCTTATTGGAATTTGGAATCTGATTATTGGAATCTTAAAGATTTATTCTTCTGTCTTCTCGGTAGCTTCAGGAGTAACCTCTTCTGCTACTGCTTCAGGAGCAGTTTCAGCTTTTGGCGCTTCTGCTGTTTCAGTTGCAGCTTCAGCCTCTGGAAGCATTTCCTCGCCGCCGTCTGAATTCCTGTTTTGAAGGCCTTCGATGATCGCGCCAGTTACCAAAGAAAGGATCTTATCGATCGATTTAGAAGCATCGTCATTTGCCGGGATCACATAATCCACCTCACGAGGGTCGGAGTTTGTATCCACCATGGCGAAAACCGGAATGTTTA
>CBDUBP010000214.1:0-4693 GCA_965365415.1 uncultured bacterium
CCCGAAGTCCGCGAACTTGCGGTCAGCCTCGGACTCGTCACGGCCGAGAAACGCGATTCCCAGGGATTATGCTTTATCGGTAAAGTGCGGCTGCCGGATTTCCTTCAGCAAAAACTTCAGCCAAAACCGGGACTGATATACGAGATCGATCGTGAGAATGAGGTCTATTCGTGCGATGTGACAGTAGACTCACCTGAAAATATTGCTTTAGCGGCAGAACCAATCGCGTATACACCCGAGATGGGCAAAGTCGTCGGCAAACATCAGGGTGCACACTATTTTACCAACGGCCAGCGCAAAGGATTAAATGTGGGCGGCACAACGGAACCATTGTTCATCATTGCCACGGATGTCGAATCAAATGCGATATACACAGGCAAAGGCAGCTCGCATCCGGGATTATTTCGCAAAGCGTTGTTTGTTGACGCGGCCGACATCCATTGGGTGCGTCCGGATCTGGCGATCGCTGATGGCGAGACGATGGATGTGATGGCGCGTATCCGATACCGTCAGCCACTTCAAAAGGCAACGCTCCATAAATTCGGGCACGGACTGTATGTGAGTTTTGAAGAGCCACAGTCAGCGATTACACCCGGGCAATTTGTCACGTGGAATATCGGCGAGGAGCTGGTCGGTTCCGGAGTGATATATAGTTAATTGACAATTGACAATTGATAATTCCGGTATTCCTCAATTTTCAAATCTTCAAATTTTCAAATTTTTAAATTTCCAAATCCTCAAATCAACAAATCATCATTTTCCCTACTTTTGATGTTTCAATAAAAGAGCTATGAAAAAACTTTACATATTGGCATTGTTGTTCATCTCAACGATTGCTGTTTCACAGGAAGATGCGTGGGTGTATTTCAACGCAAAGCCCGAGGCTGATTTTTATCTCGCCAACCCACTCGAAATGCTTTCCCAGCGTGCACTTGACCGCAGGGCAACACAAAATATCGCGCTCGACATGCTTGATGTGCCGATTCATCAGCCATTTGTAGACCAAGTCGAAGCGGCAAGCGGAATCACGGTAATGGCGCGTTCGAAGTGGCTCAATGCGGTGCATGTGCGAGGTTCGGTTTCGTCGATTGCGGCACTTTCAAATCTTGACTTCGTTGAATCGATCGACTATGCCAATCACTCGCTAAATCCAAATGGACGAACGGCTCAGCCGCAATCAGCGCAATCGCCAAAGAACCGCACCCTTTCATCTCAGATCGTTTTCCCATATGGTGATTCCGCAAACCAGATCGAGATGCTCAACGGGCACTTGCTACACGAGCAGAATTACACGGGTTCAGGAAAGATAATCGCTGTGATGGACGCAGGTTTTCCGGATGTCGATTTTGCGTTTCCATTCAAACGGCTTCGCGACAATAACCTGATCCTCGGAGGATACAATTATGTCGATCAAACAGAGAATGTCTATATGGCCAGCGGCCACGGAACGATGGTGCTTTCAACGATGGGCGGCTATGTAGCAAACCAGCTTGTTGGAACCGCGCCCGATGCAGGATATTACCTTTTCGTGACAGAGGATGACAGCGCCGAAAATCCTGTGGAAGAATCCTATTGGGTCGAAGCTGCCGAAACGGCAGACAGCCTTGGCGCCGACATCATCAACACCTCACTTGGCTATTTCGATTACGACAATCCGAATTACACTTATACTTACGAAGATCTCGACGGGCAGACCTCTTTCATCTCACGCGGAGCCGACATCGCTTTCACACGTGGAATGGTCGTAGTGGTTTCTGCCGGTAATTCCGGTGATACATTTAATCCGAACATCGGCATGCCCGGCGATGCGGCCAACGCATTGACCGTTGGTGCGGTCGACGCATTTGAAAGTTATGTCAGCTTCAGCTCCATTGGGCCAACTGCCGACGGGCGCATCAAGCCGGACGTTATGGCGCAGGGACTATCGGCGACGGTGGCACTTCCGAGCGGCACCATCTCCACTGCCAGCGGAACATCCTTTTCCGGACCGATCATGGCCGGGATGGTCGCCACTTTCTGGCAGGTCTTTCCTGATATGCCAAATACCGCCGTCGTGCAATTCATCAAAGAGTCATCGGATATGTTTGATTTTCCAAATGAATTCATGGGTTATGGAATCCCGGATTTCCAGATGGCGGTCGACATGGTGTTACTCAATGTAACCGACAACGCCCATCAATCGATTAAAATCTATCCAAACCCTGTTACTGAAAGTCTTTCCGTTGACCTTCCCGATGATCTGATGTCGGCCAGCATGAGTTTATACAACACGCTTGGCCAAAAACTTTCCGAACGGACGGTCTACGACAATGTGCCTGTGGAAATGACGACACTGCAATCAGGCGTGTATCTTTATAACATCTCGACTGTTCAGGGCGTGCGCAGCGGCCGTTTTATCAAAAGATAGATGAACAGGATCACGGAGCTTTTTAATGTCAGATTTCCGATTGTCCAGGCTGGCATGATATGGAACAGCGGGTACAAATTGGCATCGGCGGTAAGCAATGCGGGCGGCCTCGGACTCATCGGCGCCGGTTCGATGTATCCCGATGTGCTTCGCGAACATATCCAGAAATGCAAAGCTGCGACCGACAAACCTTTCGGCGTCAACGTTCCGATGCTTTATCCGAATATTGAAGAGATCATGGATATCATCGTAACCGAGGGCGTCAAGATCGTTTTTTCGTCGGCGGGCAACCCAAAAACGTGGACAGGCTTTTTGAAAGACAAGGGAATCACGGTCGTCCATGTCGTCAGCAGTTCAAAATTTGCACTCAAAGCGCAGGAAGCCGGCGTAGATGCCGTAGTCGCCGAAGGTTTCGAAGCAGGTGGACACAACGGGCGCGACGAAACGACTACTTTGACACTGATACCGATGGTCCGCGAACAGATTAACATACCTTTAATCGCGGCGGGAGGAATCGCCACAGGAAGCGCAATGCTTGCGGCCATGGTGCTTGGCGCCGATGGCGTACAGGTCGGGACCCGGTTTGCGGCGTCGGTCGAATCCTCAGCACACAATAATTTCAAGCAAACCATTGTTAATGTCGGGGAAGGCGACACACAGCTTACGCTAAAGGAACTTGCGCCCGTGCGGCTTATCAAAAACAAGTTCTATCACGAGCTTCAGGAACTGTACGCAAAATGCCCATCGACGGAAGAATTGAAGAATTTCCTCGGTAGGGCACGAGCCAAACGCGGGATGTTCGAAGGCGATCTTGATGAAGGCGAACTCGAGATCGGCCAGGTCGCCGGACTGATACACGACATCAAGCCGGCAGCACAGATCGTATCAGAGATGATGGCAGAGTTCGAAGCAGCAAAAAAACGTGTCGCCATTTTATAAATATGAAGCAGACTATCCTATTATTTTTTATGATCCTCGGACTTGCGCAGTTCGAGGCAAAAGCGCAGGTTTATAAATTTCAGACCACCGGATTCTCGGTACTTGAGAAGAACGATCGCGGCGTCTGGGGCAGATGGTCGGATTTTCAGAAGGCAGATATTGTCATTACGCTCGATACTTCAAAAAACCGCATCGTTATTTATTCGCAGGAAATCCAGCTCTATCGGATCGTATCGTACGAGCCACAGGAAGAGAATGAGAACGATTTGATCTATCCATTCACGTGCATGGACGACGATGGCCAGAAATTCACGATTTCCATTATCACCCGGAAGAATCAGGGAAACCGCAAGCAGTTGTACATCAACCAGAAAGATTTTATCATCGCGTACAACATCGTCAATATGAAATCATAGCGGGAGCCATTCCTGCTTTCCGCTTCAAGTCCTCCGCACAAACCACGTTTTGATACGCCAAACCCAAAGCTTCCGTTGGTTGCTTTGCTTTGGCTGCAAAACTGTTTTTTGCGCGTTGCGGGCTTTCCGCTTCAATCAGGGCTAGATTAGATTAGATGGTTAGATTGTAGATTGTTAGATCGTTAGATTTTTCGATTGTTCGACATTCGACATTCGACATTCAACATTATGACTTTACGACTTTCGACTTTTGACGTTTGACGTTTGACTTTTAACTTTTCTCTTCCAACTTGTTAATGACTTTGTTCATAAAATGAATTTACGCAAACCTCCTATGCTTCATTTTTAAGGTAATATAGTAACGAATTACCAGGTCTGTCGGCAGCTGGCTGATTTTTCATATCTGCGTGACCGTCAATGATGTAGTTCGTCGGTTATGTCCGAATGCCGGATTCGTAACATGTTTATTATCAGTGCCTATGGGAATTATTACGTTCAAGAAAAATTCGCTTTGGTTTTTTGCGGTTGCATTCTTCGCCGTGATCGGATTTTCCCACGCACAGTGCCCGACTGTCGTCGACAACACACAATCTTTCTGCGATGTCGATTCTCCCACCGTAGCAAACCTGCAGGCAACGGCTAATGGAAATGGTGTTGTTTGGTATGCTACGGCAACTTCCACGACGCCGCTTTCATCATCAACAGGGCTCGTTAATAACACTACTTATTTCGCCGACGACAATTCCGGAACATGCGGTGTCCGTCCGTCGGTAACTGTCACGATATACCGCCGTCCCGACGGGCAGGCGTTCCAGGGTCCGTGTGTCGAAGATGCGTCACAGGCAACACTCGCGGATTTTGTCGTGATTGGCAACAATATCCAATGGTACGATCAGCCCAGTGGCGGAAACTTGCTTCCGATATCAACTCA
>CBDUBP010000215.1:0-4685 GCA_965365415.1 uncultured bacterium
CCTCGCTGCGATTCAGCAATTCCTGATGGGTTCCCTGTTCGACGACGAGGCCTTTGTCCATCACAACGATCTTATCGGCGTTGATGACGGTGGCGAGCCGGTGCGCAATGATGATCGACGTCCGCCCGTGCGTGATCGTTTCCGTTGCGCGCTGGATCAGTTCCTCGGAATAACTGTCGATCGATGAGGTCGCCTCATCCAAGATCAAAATGCAAGGATTCGTCACATACGCCCGAAGGAATGCGATCAGCTGTCGTTGTCCTGATGATAACATCACGCCGCGTTCCTTGACATTATAATCATAACCTCCGGGAAGACTCATGATAAATTCGTGCACACCGATCTTTTGCGCCGCATCGATGACTTCGTCCCTGGTAATTTCGGGATTGCGGAGCGTAATGTTGTGCAGGATCGTATCGGCAAAAAGGAAAACGTCCTGTAGTACGATCCCGATCTGGAGCCGCAATGAAGCCAGCGTATAGTTTTCGATATTTTCGCCGTCGATGGTGATCGTACCGCTTTTGATCTCGTAAAAACGATTCAGCAGGTTGATGATCGTAGATTTCCCGGCACCTGTCGATCCTACGATTGCAACCGTTTCTCCGGCTTTGATATCGAGATCGATCCCTTTGATCACTTCCTCATCGCCAACATAAGAAAAACGGACATTGCGAAACTCGATGTCGCCTTTGAAATGCGGTGCCACGATCCGTCCGGTATCCTGGATCTGATCGGTCGTATCCAGAATTTCGAAAACGCGGTTGGCCGAAATCATTCCCATCTGCATCTCATTGAATTTATCCGCAATCTGCCGCAAGGGGTTAAAAAGCATCCCGATGAACATCGTATACGAAAAAAGATCGCCGAATGTCGTAAAACTATCTCCTGCCAAGATCCTCAGTCCGCCATACCACACGACAAATCCCAATGTGAGTGAAGAAATGATATCCGCAATAGGGAAGAAGACCGAGTTGTACCAAATGGTCTTGATCCACGCCTTATTGTGTTTCTGGTTGATCGCTTTAAATTTTTCGTACTCAATGTCCTCACGGTTAAAAAGCTGCACGATCTTCATCCCGGTCACGCGTTCCTGGACGAACGTGTTGATGGCGGCGACCTGAGTTCGGACTTCCTCGAAAGCGAGCTGCATCTTCCGCTGGAAAATACGTGTGATGTAAACCAGGATCGGCATCGCGATCACAACGATCCACGTCAGTTTCCAGTTCATGTAGAACATAAAGATCAGCACGACGACCATTTTTAGCAGGTCGGAAATGATCATGAAAAGTCCCTGGCTGAAAATCCGTGCGATCTGCTCGATGTCGGATACCGCGCGTGTCACAAGCTGCCCGACCGGCGCATTGTCGAAATAACGCATACGGAAACTCAGCATGTGCGAAAAAAGTTTGATGCGGATGTCTTTTACGATGTCCTGCCCGAGCCAGTTTGCCCAATACACGAAATAGAACTGCGACAACACCTCGAAGATCAGGACGATTCCCATCAGGGTGATGTAGAGCAGAAGTCCGCGTGCATCTTCGGGAAGAATGTAACTGTCGACCGTTTTCTTCAGCAGATATGGCCGAAGCGCAGCAAAAAGCGACAGCAGCACCGCGAACGCGATCACGCCGTAAAATCTGCCTTTGTAAGGCTTGGTATAAGTAAGGATCCGTTTAAACAGACCCGTGTCGAATGCTTTTGCTTTCATATTCAGAGCTCCGTGACCTTTTTTCAGGAGCTGTTCCGGCTATCCGCTATATCTTTTGCTCCGCTTCACTTCGCAAAATCCCGATAGCTATCGGGAGCTTCTATCCGGGCTATTTTATGTACTCGTATTGAATCTGCGTCAGGTAAAGTCCGTGTGCAGGCACCGAAGCTCCGGCATTTTGGCGGTCACGGCTCAGGATGATTTTTTCAACATCGGCGGCGGTAATCTTTCCCTGACCGACTGCGATCATAGTCCCGACAATTGCGCGTACCATGTTCCGCAGAAAACGATCGGCTGATATCGTAAAAACAAGCTTTTCGCCGTTTCGATCCCAACGCGCTGCAAAAATACGGCAATTAAACGTATGGACATCGGTGTCGACTTTCGAAAAGCACTGAAAATCGGTATGGTTGAGCAACAGGGCAGCGGCTTCATTCATTGCCACGATGTCCAGCGGTTGGCGAAGTTCCCAGCTGGCATAAATCAAAAAAGGATTTTTCGCCGTATGTATATGATATTCGTAAGTGCGCCGCGATGCGTCAAAACGCGCATGGGCTTCGGGCGCCACATTGATGATCCGATAAACAGCAATGTCTTTTGGAAGAAAAGAATTAAGTTTATGTGTCACTGAATCGCTGTCGACAGGCAAATCGAAATCAAAATGCGCATACATTTGCCGCGCGTGTACACCTGTATCAGTACGGCCTGCGCCCGTTAGTGAAATCGGTTGCCTGAGGATCAGCGACATTGCTTTTTCCATCGTTTCCTGGACAGAAACCGCATTGGGCTGCGACTGCCATCCGTGATAATTTGTACCGTTATATTGGAATTCGATGAAGAAACGCAAAGGAGGAGAAATTAATAATGAATAATTAATAATGAATAATAGAAGCGACATTTCAAATCGGAAGTACAAATTAACGAATAATCGCATAAACAAATAAACCCTCTAAACCCCCTAAACCATCTAAACCATTTAAACTCTCCCCAACCAAATGACTCGCATCCTTCTACTATCCGATACCCACAGTTATCTCGACGACAAGATCCTCAAATACGCTTCGCAAGCCGACGAGATCTGGCATGCGGGCGATATCGGGGATATTTCCGTTGCCGACAGATTATCGGATCTTGGAAAACCGTTCCGTGCGGTTTATGGGAATATCGATGGGGCGGATGTTCGCGGTTTGTATCCGCTGCACAATCGGTTTATGTGTGAAAGCGTCGATGTCTGGATCACGCACATTGGCGGCTATCCGGGAAAATACCAGAAAGACATCCGTCAGGAAATCACCGCCAAGCCTCCGAAACTTTTCATCTGCGGGCATTCGCACATTTTGAAAGTCATGCCGGATAAGAGCTTGGGACTGCTTCACATGAATCCGGGTGCTGCAGGTATTAGTGGGTTTCATAAGGTCCGGACAATGCTGCGGTTTGTCGTCGACGGCGCCAATATCCGCGACCTGGAAGTCATCGAATTTGAAAAACGGCAATAAAAAAACCCGGCTGGCATGCCGGGCTTTCTTCGCACTACAAACTAAGTTATAGGATTACCTTAACCGATCGACAGATTTTACGAGATCCTCATCCTTCTTGATGGCTTTGTTGGCCAAAACCAGTAAAACGATAGAAACAATAGGGAGGAACATCCCAATACCCTTCTCAGAAACCTCAGGGGTTTCTCCGGATAGATTTAGTGAACGATATACAAATAAGCCTAATAAAATTAAGTTCAATATCATCGCCAGTCGGTTGATCACAAACTGGTGTTGTCTTTTCTTATACGAGATCACGCTCAAAAGTATCAACGACGTCGACAGCCCTGTTATTGCCGTGTATGCCGTATTTCGCATGAAATAAAATGGCTGGTCATCCGTTAATGTCCAAAGTGGAAAGACGAATGGCAAAACGCCTGAAGTGACAAAGGCGGCAATCAAATAAAGTGTCTGGATACGCTGAAGCATGGGCTTTAAAAATGCTGCACAAAAATAAATTTTTCTTTTTCAATAATACTATTGCACGATAAATTTTTATTCGTATTATTGCATGACCGAAGCGAAACTTCCTGCTTCGACTCAGCATCTTACCACTCGTACATAGTGCTCCAAAGTTTAAAAAATCCAATTACATTTTCATGTTTGATATTTCTGAATTGAAAGAAATGAAGCTTCCTGAATTGCAGGAAATCGCCAAAGCATCCCGTAAAATCAAATGGGCTGGCGTAAAAAAAGACGAATTAATTTACAAAATACTTGATTTTCAGGCGGCTAACCCTGAAGTTCCCAAAGAAAATTCTGCACCTCAACGGGAGAAAAGAATGCGGATACTTCCGAAAGGCGTCGATTCAGCACCGGAACCGACATTGTTTTCAAAAGCTGAAGAACCTGAACAGAAAACTGCGCCACAAACTGAAGCCGACGACGACAAGCTTCAAAAACGAAGAGGCCGTCCGGCCAAATTTCAAAAGCCTGCTGACGTGAAAGCCGAAGTTGTAGAGGAGCCGGCACCCGCCGAAGAGAAGCCACAGCCGGTGCAGGAACGGAACGAACAGCGCGAACGCCCGCAGCATCCGCAGCACAACCAGCGGCCGAAGATCATTCCAAACGGCAACCAGAATGGCAACACGAATGCAGCGCCTTCCGGACAGAGTCCGAACCAAAATCAGAATGTAAACGGAAATCAGGCACAACGGGAAAACCAGCCGAATCAGAATTTTAACGGCAATCAAAGCAATCCCAACCAGAACCAGCAGAATTTCAAGAACAAGAAAACAACGAATTACCGCGATGCCGATTACGAATTCGACGGAATCATCGAAAGTGAAGGCGTTCTCGAAATGATGCCCGACGGATACGGATTCCTTCGTTCTTCCGATTACAATTACCTCGCATCGCCCGACGATATTTATCTGTCGACATCCCAGATCCGATTATTCGGCCTAAAAACCGGCGATACCGTAAAGGGTGTCGTTCGCCCG
>CBDUBP010000216.1:0-4682 GCA_965365415.1 uncultured bacterium
TTGATGAATTTAAGGATGGGGCCTTCAGGCTTGCTTTGGAGCATCAGATACCGATCGTTCCTATCACTTTTTACGACAACAAAAGGCGGTTTTCATATACTTTCTTAAGCGGAAGTCCCGGTTTGATGCGTGCCAGGGTGCATCGATTCATTTCTACGGATGGAATGCACGCCAGAAAGTCGGAAATCAAATCAATCAAAGAAAACGCTTTTGCAACGATCCATGAAGAGTTGCGGCTGAATCAATAAAAAAGCGCCCAATGGCATGTGGGCGCTTTCCTAACTTAACTAAAAACTATAAAACAAGCAAACAAACTATCTTAGAACCGGTAGTTCAAACCGGTGTATAATCCAAAGAAATACGGTTTAAATCCACCGACATCATTCGTAAATGTATTGATCTGATATTTGAAAACAGGTTCAACGGTTGCCTGGAAGTTCTTGAGGAAATTATACCTGAAACCTACACCGACGTTCGTACTGAAATGCACATCATTGAGGTTTTCGGCTTCACCAATATTGACTTCCGCGCCGGAGGTTTCAACGGAGACTTCATTTTTATTGAGAAAAAGCGTGCTGACACCACCAACGACATCGATCCCGAATTTCCTGTCGAGAAGTTTGTACGTCATTTCAAGCGGCACTTCGACATATCCTGTTGTCTGGCTGAGATTTCCTCCAAACTGGCTGATCGTCCTGCCCATGGTCATTGTTGCGGCGGCGGGAATGTTATCCACCTGGATAAGCGTCCCTCGGGCATTAGGTTTTACATTCTCAAGTTTACGGGCTTCAGGAGTCTGGGAAATAAGAACGTCGGTCGTATTGTATTCAAGCGTGATCGCATTGACACCTGAACGGACCGCAAGTTTCTTGCTGATGTTGTATTGAACGCCGAGGCCATACGAAACACTCGGCTTATACGCTTTTGGATTGTCCTTGAATCGCGGATCGAGTGGCGATCCGTTTGAAACTGAACTAAAATAAATAGGGGCAACATTTGAGGAAATGTGCCACCTATTTACTTTTCGTTCATTAACAGCAACAGTGGTTTCTTTTTCTTTTAGCAATTCTTCCATCGAATCAGGACCTGCGGGTTTAGCAGTGTCTTGTTTTTTTTGGTCGACTTCGGCGATTTGAATCTCGCCATCATTGCTGCTGTTATTATTGGATTTTGGATCTATGACGGAGTTGACAGGATCAGATTCTGACTTCGTATCTGAATCGGCGATCGGGTTCTTCTGTGACGGGTCGATGTTGCGCGTGTCGTTACCTTGGTTTTGACCGGATTTCAGTTGGTCAGGATCAGTTTCCGACTTTGTTGCCGTATTTACTGCAATTCCATCATCGACAGCTTTCGATTTGTTGACCGATGTCAAATTATCTGAGCCTCTCAAATATCTTGTCGCCTTAGTGTTACCTGTATTTGTTTTTCCAGTGCCGTCTGAAGCCGCAACTGCATTATTCCTTTCCTTCACAACGCTGTATCGGTCTTTCAACAGTTTTTCGCGCGATGGTTTGTCTTTTTTAGTTGAATTAACTGACGATTCGCTGTCGGCAGCATTGCGCTCTAACGGATTTGACGGCTGCTCGTCACCGGAAACGATGGCATCGGACTGATTTGCACTTGGCAAAATGTTGTGTTTGGTATTGTTCGGGATGCGGATGCTATCTTTTCCATCATTATTTTGGACAGGTTGTGGAATTGAGTTATCAGTGTCGACAATGCCAGTACCATTTGAACCATCCTTGTCTGAACCTGCGTTCCAAATCAAGAGCCCTATAACGAACAATGCCGCAACACCGGCTGCTGTCCACCAGATCGGAATGACGCGTCGTTTCTTTTTCTTTCTTAGCCGCAGTTCAATGTTGTTCCAGATTTTTTCGTCCGGAACAGCTTCGAAGTCCTTGAACTTTTCCTGAAAAAGGCGGTCTATATTTTTTTTCTCAATCATTTCGCTGACGGAAACTTAATCTTTGTGTAATTCTCGATCTTCTCTTTGAGGATCCCTCGTGCCCTGGCCAGATTCGACTTTGACGTTCCGGTTGTGATCCCAAGCATTTCTGCGATTTCTTTGTGTGGATATCCATCCATCACATACAGGTTGAATACGAGCCTGTAACGGTCAGGCAATTCCTGGATGATCTTCATCAGGAAATCCATTGGGATCGATTCGTCGTCAAGTTCGATCTCAGTATCATCACTGATGTTTTCATTGACGAGTTCCAGAAAACTGACACCGCGGTATTGCTGCAGCACATTGTTGATCATGATGCGTTTTAGCCAGCCTTCGAACGAACCTTTAAAATTGAACTGTCCGATCTTATTGAAAACGATCAGGAAACCGTCCTGCAAATTATCTTCAGCTTCAGCATAATTGCGCGAATACTTCAAGCAAATAGCAAACAATTTAGATGAGAATAATCTGTATAATTGTTCCTGGGCTTTAGTATCATTATTTTTGCAATCATTGATAAGCTGTTCCAGACTCACAGCATGACGGGTTAGATGATTAATTAGGCACTTCTACTTCCACTTCGTAAAAATGATGTGAGCCATCGTCATTTACGCCATCCCAAAACCTAAACAGATAGGTTCCCGGAGTACGTGGTTTAAAGTTCAATGGGACTGTATAATTCGGATCCTGTTCGACTTCGCAGTCATTTCTGTTCATTTTCGCATATTCGATCGCAACGGTTCGGGTATTGCCTTCGATTGCGTAATAGAATCCATTAAAAATGTGACAATTGTCGGGTCTTGCATAAGAAACGTTGATTGTTGAAATGCTGTCGACCTTAAAGCTTGCCGGCATTTCACAATATTGAACCGGGCCGACCACGAATTGCGTTTCAGTGCCATTGTCCAATTCGCAGGCTGATAAAAAAATAACTAATAAACAAAGGGAAACAATCTTCTTCATTGATAATTCTCATTTAATAAATCCAAGATACGAAATGTAAAATAGGGTTGCGTCCAAAAAAAATAAACCCCGAACAACTGTCGGGGTTCTGATTTATTCCTGTTCCTTGATACGGGCCTTGATCTTTTCTTCAAGTTCATCCGCAAGTTCGGGATTGTCCTTGATCATCAGTTTGACCGCATCACGTCCCTGGCCAAGCCTTGTTTCAGCGTAACTGAACCACGATCCCGATTTTTTGACGATCTCAAATTCCACCGCAAGGTCGAGTATCTCGCCGGTTTTCGATACGCCTTCGCCATACATGATATCGAACTCTGCCGTTCTGAATGGTGGAGCTACCTTATTCTTGACAACTTTTACCTTAGTTCTGTTCCCGATCACATTTTCGCCATCTTTGATCTGTGAAGAACGTCGGATATCCAGTCTTACGGATGCATAAAATTTCAATGCATTTCCACCGGTCGTGGTTTCCGGATTTCCGAACATCACCCCGATCTTCTCACGAAGCTGGTTGATGAAAAACACCGTACAGTTTGTCTTGCTGATTGTCGCGGTAAGTTTTCTCAAAGCCTGCGACATCAATCTCGCATGCAATCCCATTTTTGAATCGCCCATCTCACCTTCGATCTCACTCTTTGGTGTCAGCGCCGCAACCGAGTCGATCACCACAATATCGATCGCTCCCGAACGGATCAGGTTTTCGGCAATCTCCAAAGCCTGCTCGCCGTTGTCCGGTTGGGACATGATCAATTCTTCGATGTCGACACCAAGCTTCTGCGCATAATTTCTGTCGAACGCATGTTCAGCATCGATAAAAGCTGCAATTCCGCCCGCTTTCTGGGCCTCGGCGATCGCGTGAAGCGTAAGTGTTGTTTTACCTGACGATTCAGGTCCGAATATTTCGATTATTCGACCGCGCGGATAACCGTTGACACCGAGGGCCAAATCGAGTCCGAGTGATCCCGAAGGAATGGCTTCAACTTCTTCAACAGCCGTATCGCCCATCTTCATCACGGTTCCCTTGCCGTACGTTTTGTCGAGTTTATCCAGCGTCAGCTGTAATGCTTTCAATTTTGCTTCTTTCTCTGAACTCATTTGATTTTGTGCGTTTATTTTTTGTAAAAATACTTTTTTAACCCTCGTCGGCAACTTCATAACGACTTTTTTATGAACAGCATCGGTTCATTGCGAGAACCTCAAAATTCGCTTAAACGGTCGCTTCAGCTTACGGGAAATCATCAGGAAATGTTAAGGTAATCGTCGGTGCGCCGCTGATATAACTGATATAATTCGTATTTTTGATACTTTGTACAAAACATGCAGAAAATTCTTTCATATCCGATTTCGGCGGTTTATTATTTGTTCTTTGGATTATGTCTGGTAATTTTTCATCCGATACAATGGATATGTCTTAATTTATTCGGATACCAGGCGCATAAGAAATGCGTCGATTACATGAATTTTTGCCTTTTGCGCTGTACGCATATTTTGGGTACGACGTATGAATTTCATGGCCGCGATAAAGTTCCGGCCGATGTTCCGCTGATCATTGTCGCGAACCATCAAAGCTTGTACGACATCATAGCGATCATATGGTTCATGAGGCGCTTTCATCCGAAGTTTGTCAGCAAAAAGGAGTTAGGCAAAGGAATTCCGAGCGTTTCATTCAATCTTCGCCATGGCGGTTCCGTGCTAATAGACCGCGCCGATCCGAAGCAGGCAATTCCTGTCATCAAAGGTTTGTCAGAATATATAGAGGCAAATA
>CBDUBP010000217.1:0-4650 GCA_965365415.1 uncultured bacterium
GTCCGCACATTTTTACCCGACCAAAAATTCACAGTTCGGCTATGGCAATATCAATGCACTGGCCGCTGTACAATAAAAAAAAACGAGGTTAATCACCGGAACCGCCTTTAAAGGGCGGTTTTTTTTGATCGTCTGTAAAGCTGAAATTACGCAGCTGTGGCGCCTTGAAATAGGTAAAGACGACAACGCCCAATGTCAGGCAGCCGCCCGTAACCACAGCGCGGACCGTCCCGAGCCAGTGTGCCATCACGCCGCTTTCAAAATCGCCGAGCTCATTTGACGAACTCACAAACATTGTGTTCACCGCTGAAACGCGGCCACGCATCTCATCAGGCGTTACAAGCTGGAGAATTGTGCTTCGGATCACCACACTGACCGCATCAAACATCCCGGACAATAATAGCATGGCAAATGAGAGGTAAAAATTCTTCGAGATTCCAAAAACGATGATCGAGAGCGCAAAACCGGTGACGCATAGGAAAAGCTTGCGTCCGGGGTTGGTCTTTAATGGCAGGAAAGCGAGCAGTCCAAGCATGACCAACGCACCGATGCCCGGCGCGGCGCGAAGCATTCCAAAACCCATTTCGTCGACCTTCAGGATTTCCTTCTGATAGACTGGCAGCAGTGCCACCGCACCGCCAAAAAGTACCGAAAACATATCGAGAAGCTGTGCGCCCAAAAGTTCAGGCGTGCGCCAAACGAATTTCAATCCTTCGGTAACACTCTGCAGAACAGGCTCTTTTTCTTTCTTGAGGATCGGTTTGACCGAGATCGAAAGCAAGGGGATAAAAAGCAAAAAGAGTAAAATCAGGATTGCTGCCAAACTGGTCGGAATACCGAATCCGGCAATGAAAAATCCTGCCGTTAGAGGTCCCATCACAGCACCGATCTGCCATGCCATGCTGCTCCAGCTTGTCGCATTTGGATAATGGATCCGCGGAACCACCATGCCAAAAAGGGCAAACATCGACGGACTGTAAAAGGCGCGAAGAACACCGCCGATAAAAACAAAAACGTAAACAATCGGCAGGGTCTGGTCGACCGACAGCGACTCCTGCATCTGTGGAAGCGCAACCATAAAAAGTGCAAGCGCCGTTATGATATAACCCGAAACGCAGATCAGCACCATCCGTCTTTTTTCGTTTTCGTCGACAACATGGCCTGAAAAGAACGAGCACACTATAGCAGGTACAACCTCGGCAAGGCCAACCAAACCCAGCGATAATTTACTGTTTGTAATGTCGTAGATCCAATAATAAATAATGGTCGACTGCATGTTGAGCGCGAAGATCAGCCCAAGGCGAACGGTCAGATAAGCGCGGAACTCGGCAATTTTGAGCGACGGATTCTTGCCAAAAAAACCCTTCGGCTCGACGGGAAGCGCATTGTTGTTATCCACAGAAGTTGTAAAGTTTATGCAAAGTTGCTAAATATAAACTGCGGAGGTTTATAGGTTTCTTCGTTGATTTTATATGATTTTTTTTGAAGCTGTTCCTGCTGTCCGCTGCAAGTCCGCGGTGCGCCCGCCGTTTTTTGCACGTTCAAAAACGCTTCCTGTGGTCGCGCCTTTTCACGGCAAAGATCTGGCGCCGCACCTGTGGGCTTTCCGCTCCCATCAGGGCTACATTTCATCATTCATCATTCATCATTCATCATTCAACATTCATCATCCAAAATTCAACATTTATTCCGCTGCGCTCCATACCGTGCGGCTGCGCCTCGGGTCAAAATCCAAAATTCAAATCCTTCGCTCCATCACAAAATCCTCCATCAAATATCCGTTTCCAATATCAATGTCCTCACTGCCGATGACGTTAAAACCTAACCGCTGATAGAATTCCTTTGCTTTATTGAACCGGTTGACATTGAGTACGAGGCGCTTTGAATTTTCCATCGTTGCGATTTCAGCAATCTTCACCATCAGCGATTTTCCAAAGCCTTTTCCCTGGCATTCGGGCACGACATATAGTTTATTGATTTTCGTAGCGTCATCCTGAAATTGGTGCTGCATTGATGCAAATCCTTTTGGAACGTCATCCTCTAACAATAGGATAAACTTTTGTCCATCGGCAACTGCCGCAGCAAGACCTGCGTCTGAATAAAACAATCCGAGCATATACTGGATCTGCGCCGCCGACAATGTCTGTCCGTATGTTTCGGGCCACGTATGATGAGAAATTTCCCTGATAATCGGAAAATCCTGTTGAACAGCATCGCGAATTACGCTTCCCATCAGCCGTGAATCGTTTCTTTGTTCCCGTATTTCGCAATGACCGATGCTTCGAAGTCAAGCCATTCACGCCAGCGTTTCTCAACATCGATACCGCCGCCATATTTGCGCGCATAAGAAATGAAAGTAGTATAATGCGATGCCTCGCTTTCCATTAATTCGCGATAAAATTGCCGCAATTCATCGTCCTGGATATTCTCGCTTAGAACTTTAAAGCGTTCGCAGCTGCGTGCTTCGATCATGGCAGAAAACAACAGCCGCTCGACAAGTCCGGAAACACGGCTCCCGTCAGAACTCTGTTTCATATATTGCGCGAGCTCGTTGACATATTCGTCGCGTCGTTCACGGCCAAGTTGAAGGCCACGACGCCTGATGATTTCATGAACCATCTCAAAATGTTCAATTTCTTCTTTGGCCAGAGCGAGCATGTCGGTCACCAGATCGGGGTAATTCGAATTCAGCGTGATGATCGTGATCGCATTGGTCGCTGCTTTTTGTTCGCACCACGCATGATCGGTAAGTATTTCACTGAGATTTTTTTCGACGATGTTAACCCATCGCGGGTCGGTTGGCAATTGCAGACGGAATGTCGACATATAGCATCTTTTCCGCAAAAATACGAAATCAATTTTCCTTGACCCTGTTTTTCTCGCTTTCCGCGCCCGATGCTTCGTACTCTGGTTAAGTCGGAATGACTTTCCAAAACCGTACGTAAAGAACGCGACGAAACGGCTTTCGGGCTTGTTAACCCACGTGACATCACTGAGCCGCAGGTTATTAATTGTCCCGGTGTATAACGTCCCGTAAAAAACATCGTTGAAAGCAAGTGAAATTTGCCTTGCCGTCGAGGATCTTGTTCTGCACGGCGACGTTGAAATTCCCGCGCGCACCGGGTGAAGTGCGATGAAACGACATCGGTTTGGCAGGTTCCGCTCAGTCCAGTGGTATTTTCGTACGTGATTTTAGCGGTAAAATGCTGATTGATCCATGTTATGGTTGATCATGCCCGATGCAATACTATAAGATATTTCGAAACAAAAAAAGCCCGCCGAAATGACGGGCTGTTAATTCTTTCGCATAGATATCTATGATACGAAGATCGCCCGGTCGCTCATCCATTCATTGACTTCTTCGGCAACTTCTTCGATGATCGAGTCGTTCGAGTGATTGGCGATGACTTTATCGATCAGTGCCACGATCCTGTCCATGTCTTCTTCCATTAACCCGCGAGTTGTAACGGCCGCCGTTCCAACACGGATACCTGAAGTGACAAACGGTGATTTATCGTCAAAAGGCACCATGTTCTTATTGACGGTGATTTCTGCTTTTACCAGTGCATTTTCAGCTTCCTTACCTGTAATGTTTTTATTTCGAAGATCGATAAGCATCATATGATTGTCGGTTCCGCCCGAGATGATATCGTAATTCCGCTTGACGAATGCCTCGGCCATCGCTTTGGCGTTTTTCTGTACCTGAAGCGCATACCTGAAAAAATCGTCAGATAGTGCTTCGCCGAATGCCACGGCTTTTGCGGCAATGATGTGCATGAGTGGTCCGCCCTGATTTCCCGGAAAAACGGACATATCCAATAAATTCGACATCATTTTCAATTCGCCTTTTGGTGTTGTCAATCCGAACGGGTTTTCAAAATCTTTTCCCATCATGATCATTCCGCCGCGTGGCCCGCGAAGGGTTTTGTGCGTCGTCGTTGTCACAATATGACAATGCGGAATCGGGTCGTTCATCAAACCCTTTGCGATCAGGCCCGCAGGATGCGAGATATCAGCCATCAAAATCGCCCCGACACTGTCGGCAATTTCGCGGAATTTCTTAAAATCCATATCACGCGAATATGCGGATGCACCCGCAATGATCATTTTCGGCTGTTCTTTTTCGGCAACCTCGCGAATCTTATCATAATTCAGTAAACCTGTTTCTTTTTCCACGCCATAAAATACCGGATGATAAAGTTTTCCGGAGAAATTAACCGGAGATCCGTGAGTCAGGTGTCCGCCATGCGCCAGGTCAAATCCTAATATTTTGTCTCCGGGTTTTAAGCATGCGGCATACACAGCCGTATTTGCCTGCGAACCTGAATGCGGCTGTACGTTGACATACTCGGCGCCGAACAAAGCTTTTGCGCGATCGATCGCAATCTGCTCAACCACATCGACGACCTGGCAGCCACCGTAATACCGTTTGCCGGGATAACCTTCGGCATATTTATTTGTGAGAACCGAGCCGGCTGCTTCAAGCACCGAATCGCTGACAAAATTTTCAGAAGCTATAAGTTCAAGGCCATTGATCTGGCGCTCTTGTTCATCAAGTATAAGGTCAAAAATTTCTTCGTCGCGTTGCATAAAAGGTTTCGTTAAATTGCTGTCAAAAATACGAAAAACGTTTGGTACAATGAATCATAA
>CBDUBP010000218.1:0-4637 GCA_965365415.1 uncultured bacterium
CTCGAGGAACTCATTGAAGCGGCGAAACAATCCAATGGCAATTCGTCGGGAGGTTTTATGAATGAATACGGGAATGAGTATATCATCAAAGGTTTGGGACGCACGAGCGATATAGCTGAAATCGGAAAATCTGTTATTAAAATGAACGGAAATAATCCCGTCAGGATTATCGACGTTGCAGAACTGAAGATCGGATCAGCTCAAAAAATCGGTGATGCCAGCAAAAATGGAAAGCCCGCCGTTGTTATCACGGTCCAAAAGCAACCCGCAACAAATACGCTTGAACTGACGCAAAAAGTCGATGATGTGGTTGAAGATTTGAGGAAAACACTTCCCAAGGATATTCAGATCGATACGCATGTTTTCCGCCAGGCCGACTTTATCAATGCATCCATCAGCAACATTCAGAAGACCTTGCTTGAAGGAACGGCATTTGTGATCATCATTCTGTTTCTATTCCTGATGAATTGGCGCGCAACGGCCGTTTCACTTGTTGCGATTCCGATTTCCTTAATAGTCGCGATCCTTACACTGAAATGGCTCGGATTCACCATCAATACGATGAGTCTTGGCGGTATGGCAATTGCCATTGGCGACCTTGTCGACGACGCAATCATCGACGTCGAAAACGTCTTTAAACGATTAAAGGAAAATGCCTTACTCCCGCAGGACCAGCAGCGAAATAAGCTCGAAGTGATCTTTGACGCATCGTTCGAAATCCGAACCTCGATCATTAATGCGACGTTTATCATCATCGTTGCTTTTATTCCGTTGTTTTTCTTATCAGGAATGGAAGGCAAACTTCTCGCCCCGCTGGGAATTGCATTCATCGTGGCGCTATTTGCCTCTTTGATTGTTTCGATTACACTTACCCCCGTACTGTGCAGTTACCTGCTTACAAATGATAAGATGCTCGCAAAACAGCACAGGGAAAGCTGGCTGGTTCGCCATTTGCAACGCGGCTACACCCAAGCTCTCGAATTTGCGATGCAGCGTAAAAAAGCGGTTCTTGGCGCGGCACTTGCCCTGTTTGTTGTCGCCTTGGGGTTACTGTCACAGTTAGGCCGAAGCTTCCTGCCCGAATTCAATGAAGGTTCCTTGGTGATCAGTGTTGTCAGCCTTCCCGGAATATCTCTTGAAGAAAGCAATAAGATCGGCGTGCAGGTCGAAAAAGCACTGCTGACAATTCCTGAAATTAAAGTCACAACACGCCGAACCGGCCGTGCAGAATTGGACGAACATGCACAGGGCGTCAATTCCTCAGAAGTGGAAGTTCCATTCCATCTCGACGAAAGGAATCGCGAGGAATTCATGGCTGATGTCCGTGAAAAATTGGCCCGGATTTCAGGCGCCAACATAACTATCGGGCAGCCGATCGGCCACCGCATCGACCACATGCTGTCGGGAACCCGTGCCAATATTGCCATCAAGATTTTTGGAACCGACCTGAACAAATTGTTTACGATCTCAAATCAGATTAAAAATGAAATTCAGGACATCGACGGTCTGGTCGATCTATCAGTTGAACAACAAGTCGAAATTCCACAGATCCAGATAAAGCCGAAAAGGGAATTGCTAAACCATTACGGAATTACGATCGGTGAATTTAATGAGTTTGTCGACGTGTCGTTTGCGGGAGAAAAAGTCTCGGAAATTTACGAAGGCAATCGCACATTTGACCTTATTCTTCGCTTCGATGATGCAAACCGGGCGAAATTGAGCAACATTAAAAATGCAATGATCGACACGCACGACGGCAAAAAAGTGCCGCTGGAATATGTCGCCGAGATCGTGAGTGCTTCCGGTCCGAATACGATCAACCGGGAAAACGTGCAGCGCAAAACAGTCGTATCCGCAAATGTGGCAGGCCGCGATCAAAGGAGTGTTGTTGAGGAAATCCAGCAACGCATCAGCAGCAAAATTAAATTGCCCGAAGGTTATAATATCGAATATGGCGGCCAGTTTGAAGCCGAAGCCGAAGCTTCCCGCACACTGCTGCTCACTTCAATTTTATCAATCCTGATCATATTCCTGATCCTGTTTCAGGAATTTAAACAGGCAAAGACGGCTTCAATCATATTGCTGAACCTACCCCTTGCGCTGATTGGCGGTGTGTTTGCGGTTTACTTTACCAGTGGCATCCTTAGCATTCCGGCGATCATCGGATTCATTACTTTATTTGGTGTAGCCACAAGGAACGGAATTCTGCTGGTTTCGCATTATGAAACTTTGGAAAACGAGGGATTGTCGTTATATGATACAATTATTCAGGGATCGAAAGACAGGCTTAGCCCGATTCTTATGACCGCCTTAACTGCGGGACTGGCATTGGTTCCCCTGGCGATGGCCAGCGATATGCCGGGCAATGAAATTCAAAGCCCAATGGCAAAAGTTATTCTCGGCGGACTCTTCACATCAACGCTCCTCAATATTTTTATTGTTCCCATAGTTTACTACTTGTCGAACCGCAAACGAAAAGCTGATGAAAAATAATATATTAACCATAATAACGGTGCTTGCCGGGATCGCATCGATGAAAGCTCAATCGAGTATGGATTCGACGCTGACGGCCATCTCTAAAAACAATAAAACCATCCTGGCGAACGCGGCTGCGGGCGATGCCCTGAAACTGCAATTCCGCTCCGGCATGAATCTCAGTAATCCTGTTTTGGAATACGATTATCTGAAAGGTTCCCCAAGCAATGCCGGTAACCAAACCGATTTTACTGCTACACAGCAATTTGATTTTCCTACATCATATGCAAGAAAGCGGCAATTGGCGGATTTACAGTCTTCACAGGTAAATTTCCAGCAGCAGATCAAGCGGCAGGACATCCTGCTGGAGGCAAAGAAGACTTGTATCAACCTGGTATATCACAACAAACTGCAATCGCAACTGACACAGCGAAAACGCGATGCGGAGAAATTATTTGGGAATTATCAGGTGAGGCTTGATAAAGGTGATGCCAATATTCTGGATTATAACAAGGCCCGGCTGCAGCTTATTGAAATAACGAATAGTTTCCAACGAAACCATTCCGAGATCAATCAGCTCAACGATAAACTGACCGAACTTAACGGTGGCGAACCGATTACTTTCACCGACACGGTTTACCCTGCTATTCCGGAAATTCCCGATTTTGAAACTTTGGAAAAGGAGTATGAAAGTAATGATCCATTGCGTAAATCGTTGGAGCAGGATAAAACGATTGCGGAAAAACAGTTAGCCGTCAGCAGGGCGCTTGCTTTGCCCAAAATGGAAGTCGGATATCATTATCAGGGAATCCTTGGCCAGACTTATCAGGGCATACATACAGGATTGTCGATTCCGTTGTGGGAAAACCGAAACTTAATCAGGCAGAATCGCGCTCAGATCACAGCTGCGGAAGTCGGCGTTACTGCTCACATAAACGAGCATTACTATCATATCAAACACCTGTATGAACATTACGCCAATCTGAAAATAACAATGGATGCCTATCGTGCGGGTAATTTTGAGAATGCCTCCAGAAATAAAACACTGTTGAACAAGGCATTCGCGTTGGGGCAGATATCATCGGTTGAATACTTCATGGAAATAACCTACTACTATACGGCGTTCGACAATTACCTCGAAACCGAAATGCAGTATCACGACACCATCGCAGAATTGTATAAATTTAAATTATAAACCTAAATCATTGAGAATGAAAACAATTTTTAAAACATTGACCTTAATCTGCTTCGTATTCATTACGGCAAACTGTGCCTCGCAAAAACAAAAAACGGTTCAGAAAGCAGTCATCAAAACCATCATCACATGCGATCACTGCAAGCAATGCGAAACGTGTGGCCATTTGCTGGAAAAGACTTTGCTTAAAAATAATGGAATCCAAATGATCACGTTGGATGAAAAAGCCATGACGATTGAGGTAATTTACAATACGAAGAAAACAACCCTTCCCGCGATCAAAACCGCAATCAGCGAATTAGGCTACGATGCCGACGAAGTTAAAGCGACTGCTGCAGGTTATGAGAAACTGGACGGCTGTTGTAAAGTATAAGTATGGATTCTCAAAAGTCACATTGGGAAAATGTCTTTGCCACAAAAGCTCCGAATGAAGTGAGCTGGACACAGACATACCCTACAACTTCAATGAAAATTATTGAAGAGTTAAATCTGCCGCTTTCTGCCAATATCATCGATGTTGGCGGAGGCGACAGTAATCTGATCGATGCACTTTTGGAAAAGGGTTTTCGAAACATTTATGTGTTGGACATCTCCGAATTTGCATTAGAACGGTCCAAAAAGCGGCTCGGAGACAAGGCTTCGGCGGTTCATTGGATCGTTGCCGACATCATCGATTTTAAACCTGATGTAAAGTTCGATTTCTGGCACGACAGGGCAGTATTTCATTTTCTGTCGACAGAAGAAAAGATCGGTAAATATGTCGAAATCGTCAGTGAAGCAATGGCACAAGAAGGGCATTTTTTACTGGGCACTTTTTCTGAAACCGGCCCGTTAAAATGCAGCGGATTGGAAATTCGCCGATATTCCGAACACACCATGAAAGAAACTTTTGGCAAGCATTTCACGGCGGTCAAGTGTTTTACCCAAGACCATAAAACGCCATTCGATACCATTCAGAATTTTCAGT
>CBDUBP010000219.1:0-4636 GCA_965365415.1 uncultured bacterium
AAGTTTTTCCAGCATGAACGTCTTCTTCTTTTGAATCAGCTTTTCAAGCCTGCAGAAATAGGCATCGCTTCCGTGAAGCCGTACAACAACAGGCACATCAAACCTTGAAAACGCCGTCACGCCTGTCCAGTCGGGCGCTTCAATGATGTCGAGATTTTCCCTGGCTATGATCTTCCTGACGTAATTCGATATATAACGGCGGTAAAGCAGGTACGAAAGCGCGAAATATTTTTTATGCTCGATCAGATGGATCGTGATTCCGCCATCTGAAAATACTTCGTGCTTTTGCTGATTAAAGACAAAGATGTGGATCTGATGACCCAATTTGGTCAGCGCCACAGCGAGATTCCTGATGCTTGTCCCGATTCCGGCGGCCTGCAATACTTTAGGGTGGGGATATTCGGAAGTCAGATATCCGATCTTCATCGCTGAACATTTTTGATCCATACCCCGGAAAGATGACGCCCATTCTTTTCATTGCCATCGATCGACCGCTGTTCCCGGATCTGAAGTTCGACAGGCAGTTCACTTTTAAGCGGACCGAAGAATCCGTATGACCGTGCTTTCAGCAGATTGTAGTTCCGAAGATTCGACTGCAGGAACTTTAATGATATCCCGCCACCGATGGAGTAAGGTAATTTTTCAACATGTATGTCGGTTACGCTCCAGATCTCTTCGGCCGACATCCGGTTTTTGATCGATCTGTCTTTAAGCAGCGCATCGTTGACCATGTCGATGTACGTCTTACGGCCGCGCAACCGGTTCAGGATGTCTTTTGCGGGCTGCAATTTCGATTTTTTCCGGATGCGCCTGCCTGAATGCATTTCATATTCTTCAACCCTGGATAAATATTCGGGATCATTCATGTAATCGCCGTTGGGATCCTGAAGATGGATGAAAATGCCACCATCATCCTGAAGCGAATCGATCTTATGAAAGAATTTTTTGAGGTCGGGAATATGATGCAGTACCGAACAGACGATGATAATGTCGAATTTTCCATCAATATCGTCCACCAATCCGTTGAATGTGGAAACGTGTCGATGCCAGCCTTCGGACCGTTCTTTTGCACGGGCAAGCATGTTTGGCGATGTGTCGAGTAATGTGATGTTTTTGATCCGGTCGCCGATTGCAGATTGGAGAAGCATTTGTGTCGACAAGCCTGTACCGCACCCGATATCAAGCAGCGTCAAATCATTTGCCGATAAAGGTATATCCGATACCAGCAAACGGATCTGTTCGCTGAGGCTTTTCCACATATCGGCGTGGATGCCGTCATAGTGGATGGCTTCAACATCGTGAAATGCGATGTTGACACGATTGTGAAAATCTGCAGGGGATAAACTGCTTCCCGACTTTTTTATCAATGGCAATAGCGTCTCGAAACTCATGTCGTTGGATCAGATTGCAATAATACTGAATTTTCGTCGGGCTCAGGCCGTATTGACGATGTAACCTTCAGAACCTGCTGATGAGATCACTGCCGCGCGTGGTGCCGCGACAACCGAGTGGTTCGGCACGTCAAAATCGACAACCGAATTGGTTCCGATCAGGACGTCGTCGCCAACGGTAATATCGCCCAGAATCACCGCACCCGGCCCAATGAATACGCGATTGCCTATTTTCGGGACACCCGTTTTCGGTCCGCGTGCCAACACGCCGATTGTCATTCCCTGAGAAAGATTGCAATTCTCGCCAATGATCGCATCACCATGAATGACAATCCCGCCAAAATGGCCGATATACAGCCCTTTACCGATTTGCGTGCGATGCGAGATATCGAATCCGTATTTGTATTTTATCCGGCGAAGCCAAAAATAAAACAGGTAAAAAAGCAATTTGTTTCTCTTTTGATAATACTGGCAAAGCCTGAAGATTAACGAAAACCTGATTCCGGGAACACACTCGTAGTACATGTATCTCACAAAAGCCGAAAAACCGAACTTCCGGTTCCTGCCATACCTTTTCAAGTCCTGCTCGATCATGTATTTAGCTGTGTGCCGCATCTCTTTTGTTTATGATTTTTTCAAACGTGTCAAGAATCCTTGACGATGCCATCGATGTCGGATGAATATTGATTTTTTCAAACCAAACAGAAGCCTCGCGTACAACATTTTCCGGTTCGGACAATCCTTTTTTAATCACAGCCTGGATCTCTTGAGGCGCATCGATCCAAAAAACCGCGTCGTTTGCGGGCATCGATTCGAAATGAATAAACCGATAGATCGAATGCACGCCGCGGCATTTTTTAACCGGCCCGCCGTCATACCTGAAAAATGCGGTCGGTTTGCGAAACGACGCATAATCGAAAACCATCGACGATCCGAGATTCAACACCATTTTTGTGTGAGCAATCGTGTTGATCTGCAGCTTCAGGTCGGCCGCGGTCGGCAAAACCGCATTCCACTTATCAGACAAACTTACCCATTTTGGATTGGCGGACACAATGATATCCGAATATTCGGCGAGCGCATTATCATATCGTGCGGAAAAATCAACGGGGCAACGGCGGAATACTATTCCGAGATTGTACCCTTGTGTGTTCAGGTCGCGCACTGCCTTGCCCAAATCGTGCAAGTATTGCTGATCGAACGGCGATGTAGTCACATCATCTCCGGAAAAACAAATGTATTCACGCGTCGGATCAAGGTTATATTCACTAAAAAAATCCTCCTTCGTCATCAGCAACTCGGGATAATTGTGTGGCTCGAATTGCGGAGTTCCGGTTATATAAACCTGATCATCGTTTATATATTCATAAAAATACTGAAGCTGGCTCTTCATGTGCGCACTCCACACGAGATAATAATCGGGTTCGAGCGCCATCGTAGCCTTTGGCAGGTTATCCCACGAAAAAATAAATGTAGCCGTCGGAATATTTAATTGTTCCGCCGCAAGAAGTGGCGCAATGGCCAGTACAGTTCGCTGGTTGGTGCAAAATACGAGATCGGGCTTTTCCCGGCGCAGTGTTTCAAGATATCCTCGAAAGTCGGGAGTCGACATTTCTTTGTTCCTGATCCATTTGCGGATCGATCCGATGCCCGACGTACCAAAAATCCCGAGATAGCTGTAAATCGCCAAATTTTTGATTGCCTCTTTGATGGATCTTGCCGGAAGCCGGAACCGATAACATTTATAAATTTCCTTGCCGCTTTTGCGGATGTTTCGATTGAGTTCAACACGCGTGCGGATGATCTTCAGGACTGCGGTCAGCGGATGCATCCGAGGATTTTCGATACGGATTTCCCGATATCCGATTTGTGACAGATCAAATGGCGTCATGTTCCAGAAAGTGATCTCGAATCCTCTTTCCGATGCCATCCTATAAAATTTGGTATAGGCAAAATTCCTGAGCCCGACACCGTCCGGAATGAGTATCAAGATTTTTTTGGCGTGCATGTTTTCAGATATCCCTGAATTGCTTCTGGTGATTGATTCGCCAAATATCCGCATTTGTAATGGATTCCAAAAACAAACTGGCGCTGTTTCCTTCTCCGAAATTCGTGGTCGTGCGCGGCTGATGCGTGTCGATCGACTTTAATGCGTCGAGAATGCTTGCACTGTCGTATTCCGTATTTATGATATCGGCATGCAGGCTGCGGTTTTGCTGGCGCGTGCCGATATTGACTACCGGAATGCCATAATACGGTGCCTCGCGGATCCCGGCGCTGCTGTTTCCTATGATGAATTTTGCATTTTTTAGAAGCACAAGGAAATATTCGAACCGCAACGACGGAAATATCCTGAAGCGCGAATTGCCGTCGAAATTTCGATAGGCATCAATGATAAACCTGCTGCCAAGATCGTTGTTTGGATAGATGAGAATGTAATTGTGATGGTCCTTTTGAAGCGCAGCGGAAAATTCCAATGCGTATTGCTCCATGTCTTTTGCTTCGGTCGTTACCGGATGGAACATCGCCACGGCATAATCGTCAAAATCGATCTCGTAATACTTTTTTGCGGTTGCCAGATCGGGAAGCTCGTCGCTGAACATGATATCGATGTCGGGCGACCCGATCGTATATATAGATGATTTGATTTCGCCCATCTGGACCAGACGTTTCGCGGCATCATCGTTGGCAACAAAATGAACGTGCGACAATTTGCTGACGCTGTGCCTGATGAGTTCATCAACCGTTCCCGACAGTTCGCCGCCTTCAATGTGGGCCACAAGGATATTGTTGAGCGAACCCGTAATTGCGCCTGCCAAAGTCTCGACGCGGTCGCCATGAACCACGATCATATCGGGCCGCATGTTTTTGCAATACGACGAAAGACCTTCGATTGTTTTTGCAAGCGTAAGATCCATCGTCGTTTCATGCGTATGGTTCGAAAAAGTATGGACATTCCGAAACCGGCATCGCTCGATCTCGATGACCGTCAGCCCGTATTCTTTCTGGAGATGCATACCCGTGACAAAAATGAACGCCTCGAAGCCCGGAGTCCGCTCGACGGCCTGTATCAAAGGTTTGATCTTGCCAAAATCAGCACGCGTTCCGGTGAGGAAAAGAATTTTCTTATCGACATCCATCATCAGCCGAAATTTTGAATGTCGGACGGTTCAAGCTGCTCATCGGATACAATATCTCGCGCTGCGGTCTTTCCAAGAATGGATTCAAATTGTTCAGCGGGGATC
>CBDUBP010000220.1:0-4575 GCA_965365415.1 uncultured bacterium
TATGCCGCACAATCCGAGCCCGGGCATCTGTACTACGAGGACGAAGGGATCAAAACCGACGGGAATGTTTTTGCAAAGATCAATTACAAAATAGGGAAGTTCAGCCTTTTTGGCGATTTGCAGTACCGCCGCGTTTCTTATCGTGCGAATGGCGTCCAGGCCGAACCGGTTGCCGACATCTTTAATTTCATCAATCCAAAAGCCGGGATTACCTATGAATTCAGTACAGCGTCAAATCTGTATTTCTCTTTTGCCCGCGCCAACCGTGAACCGAACCGCACCGATTACGAAGGTGGAAATGTAAAACCGGAAATTCTGAATGATTTCGAACTTGGATGGCGTTATGCCAAAAACAAGATGAGGTTTACATCGAACATTTATTACATGGCCTATAAAGACCAGTTGATCCTGACCGGAACGCTCGACGATGTTGGGAACCCTGTGCGGTCGAACAGTGAGAAAAGTTACAGGCTCGGACTCGAATTGGATTTCGCATATAAATTCAGTGACAAATTCAGCATCATGGCAAATACGACCATCAGCGACAACCGCAATTTGAGACTGAACATCTTTGATGAAAATGTCGGATCAACAAAAATTGCGTATTCGCCGGCATTGATTGGTTCAACGATGCTTTCGTACAGACCGTTTTCAGGATTCACGGCGTCATTGCTTTCGAAATACGTCGGTGAACAATACATGAACAATATCGAGCTTGAATCATCTAAGCTGCCGGACTATTTTGTAAGCGATCTAAACCTGACATATGAAATCCGATCGAAATCGATTTTCAATGAGATTGTCATTTCGGCATTGATCAACAACGTTTTCGATCGCGAATATGTCTCGAACGGATACATGTGGGATATTTATCCGTATTATTATCCGCAGGCTGGCATCAACTTCCTCGCGGGGCTGACGCTAAAATTCTAGTTGTAAACCGTAACGATCGGAAGATTCACCTGTACGCGGTATTGCTTCATCGGATACTGCAATCCTTCGGCCTGTCCGGTGAACAGGTTGTAAACCGCGCCGTCGCAAGGGCAGACTGCGACCGAGCCGCTTTCCTCCATTGTCGAGCAGTCCTGTAATTCCTGGTTGGGACACGCGCCATCATAAGCGATAAAATTATTACCGCCTGCGTTGAATATAACCAGTCCGCGCGCGCCGGCATCAGATCCGCCGTAATAAACTGAATTCCCGGGAAAGTTCAGCTGGCTCCACTGCGGAAGATCGAGATTGAATTGCTTTGAGAAGTCGTAGTTCGGAATGTACGGATTGCGGTTGTTGAAGCCGTCATCATCACATCCTGTCAGCAATGGAATTATTAGCAATAGCAACAGGTATCTTTTCATTTTAATTTTTTGAAAACAAAAATAATTATTTAACTTTGATGTCGACCGAAAACCAAAGATAGTTCGGTTTAAACAGTATCTTTGCGAAGAGGAATCCCGGAAAGGGATTTTTTCTATTTATATGAACGCCGCGAACCGCAATTTGTTGGATTCGGTAGCGGATTGACAGCCCTTAAATTTTATGAAGTTATGACTACAGTATCTTATTATACAGCGGAAGGATTGAAGAAACTCAGGGAGGAGCTCGATCACCTGAAAAACATAGAACGGCCGAAAGCGTCGCAGGCTATTGCCGAAGCGCGCGACAAAGGCGATCTGTCGGAGAATGCAGAATATGACGCGGCTAAGGAAGCGCAGGGATTGCTCGAAATGAGGATTGCCAAACTTGAGGAGGTTCATGCCAACGCAAGGCTTATCGACGAATCGCAGCTCGATGTGTCAAAAGTATTGGTTCTGTCAAAAGTCAAGATCCGCAACCTGGCCAACAAGGCTGAAATGATGTATACGCTTGTCGCGGAAAGCGAAGCGGATCTGAAATCTGGAAAAATATCCGTGACATCTCCGATCGGACGCGGCCTGTTGGGCAAATCGGTCGGGGAAGTTGCCGAGATCACGGTTCCAAACGGAACGCTTAAATTTGAAATTCTTGAAATTTCGCGCGACTGATGCCAAGCATTTTTACAAAGATCATCAATGGGGAAATTCCATCCTATAAAGTTGCGGAGGATGCAAGATTCATTGCTTTTCTCGATGTAAACCCGAATGCTAAAGGCCATACGCTCTGCGTTCCGAAAGTTGAGGTCGACAAGCTTTTTGATCTTGACGATGACACGTATCTCGGATTGATGGCATTTTCTAAAAAACTTGCGGAGGCATTGGAAAAATCCGTTTCATGCAAACGCGTTGGAATGGCGGTCGTGGGTCTCGAAGTCCCGCATGTGCATGTTCATTTGATTCCGTTGAATGAAATGGACGAAATGCGGTTTACAAAGAAAGTGTCAATGTCCACGAATGAATTTGAGGAGCTTGCACGGCAGATTTCGCGGAATGTGCTGTTATGATTGGCTGTGTTTTAAGATTTCATACTGTTTACCCGTAAATTTATTACGAAATACGAATTATCTTAGACCTCAAAGGTTTTCAAAACCTTTGAGGTCTTTGCTTTAGTTTGAAAATTAATTGCGCGGAACTTCATTCAATTAGTGTGTAATGTCTTACTTTTTCGCTTTTTTAAAACAAACCTGCATCGTCGTTCCTTTTCCAACTTCAGAATGCAGCACTTTGATCTTTCCTTTATGATAGTCTTCGACAATTCTTTTTGTCAGTGATAATCCCAATCCCCAGCCGCGCTTTTTGGTCGTAAACCCGGGCTCGAAAACGTTGCGGTATTGCTTTTTGGGGATTCCTTTGCCGGTATCGGATATCAGGATTTTTACGAGCTTCGAATCTTCTTCGATCCTTACCGTCAGCTTGCCGCGTCCCTTCATAGCATCAACGGCATTTTTTACGAGGTTTTCGATGGTCCAGCTGTGGAGCGCCCTGTTTATCGGGATCTCGATGGGTTTCGAAGGCGCTTTAAAAGTGAATTGCACCTGACTCGAAATCCGCGTCCGCAGGTAATCGAATGTTTCCTGCGTCTCGGTGATAATGTTTCGCTTTTCAAGGGTAGGCTCCGAACCGATCTTTGAAAACCGGTCGGCGATCGTTTGCAGCCGCGTAATGTCTTTTTCAATCTCCTCGACCATAGTCTCGTCCATGTTGTCGGCGCGCATGATCTCCAGCCAACCGATCAATGACGACAGCGGTGTTCCGATCTGGTGTGCGGTTTCCTTGGCCATTCCCGCCCAAAGCTTGTTCTGGGTGGCCATTTTCGTCGACCGGTAAAAATTGTATACAACTCCTGCAAACAGCACGATGATCAATCCGAGCGCAATCGGATAATATTTGAGTTTGTTGAGCAGCGACGAATTCCCATAGTACAAATGCTGAAATTTGCCCGGGCTGTATTCCATCTTGATCGGCTCATTTTCCTTTTTGAGTTTTTGAAGCATCCGCTGGACGTAACCTTTGCTCTTGATAGCATTTTCGTCGAGATTGGCAGTGTTGATGATGCTGTCGCGCTCATTGGTCAGGATGATCGGGATAGTTGTATTGTGGCTGATGATGCTGAACGGAAGGGAAAGATCCGCATTGTCGTTCGGATCGGCGTTACTTAATGTTTTTTGGGCCTCCGCCCAATGTTCCATTTTGACGCGTTCCTCATCCTTGAAGTAGGTAAAAAAGCTATATGTGTTCCAAAGGATCAGCACGACGATCGCGAAAGAGGCGATGATGATGATCCAGCGGGTGCGGTTGCGGTTCGACGAAAAATCCATAAATGGTGTTTGTGTAAATATAATAAGAGTTTATTTAGCTTCGCTCAATTCGCCCTTTGGGCTCGGGCGGTTATTTGTGGATGTGGTTATTTGATGTCAAAAATCAAAAAGTCGAGTACACAAATAAACGTATCATCTTCTTGATGGCGTGTCCCCGTTATCATGCAAAAGTTCTGCATTAACTGTTTGCAACGGGGCCAGGCTCTCCGCGCTACACGGTAGCTTGCTGCGATCCTTCACGCGGGTATCATCACCCGAGCCTGCAAGGCGAACTGAGCATAGCAAAATCATCAGATCATCAAATCTTCAAATTTTCAAATTAACTTTGCTAAAAACCATTTCATGATCAGTTTTGAGCCCAAATCCCTGACGCCACTCAAATTGCAGTCTTATTTGCAGACTGCTGTCGCGCCGCGTCCGATTGCATTTGCCAGCACGGTTGATACCAGCGGCAAACCCAACCTTTCTCCGTTCAGTTTTTTCAATGTATTCAGTTCGAACCCGCCGATATTGATTTTTTCGCCTGCAAGGCGCGTCCGCGACAACACAGTCAAACATACGCTGCTAAATGCCGAAGCGACAAAACAGGTCGTGATCAATGTGGTCACCTATGAGATTGTCCAGCAGGCATCGCTCTCGAGCACGGAATATCCGGCAGGGGTAAATGAGTTTTTTAAAGCCGGGCTTACGATGCTGCCATCGGATATCGTTCGGCCGTACCGTGTTGCGGAATCACCCGTACAATTCGAGTGTAAAGTCAATTCGATCGTCCCGCTCGGCGAGAATGGCGGCGCAGGGAACCTGATCATCTGCGAGGTGGTCAAAATTCATATCGACGAAAGGAT
>CBDUBP010000221.1:0-4558 GCA_965365415.1 uncultured bacterium
TTCGGACAGACCATGCCGTACGATGTTTCACAATTTATCGATTCGGCAAATGGAGGATTCGCGATGTCAGGATTGCCGACAGGAACGTATACTTTCAGTTCGACCGACGCGTGCGGAAATCCATTTACAAGATCAGGGACAATTGTCGGATATACCGAGAATACGGTTGCAAGCGTGATTGAGCACTGCGGGTCATTCGATCTTCAGATCGCACATACGAGCAACGCCAGTGGCGCAACGACTTTGTGGCTTCAGCAACTGAATCCGCTGACAGGCCAATGGATGAATCCAGCAAATGGCGCAGTGTATGTCGACGGTACGCCACCGAGTGCCGTAAATGCGCGCCAGCTTACCAATAATGCGATCAATTATAATTTAGCTTACTGCGGGACTTTCAGGGTAATGACAAAGTTTGCCGGATTCCAGCAGGGTGTCGCGATGATTACGAATTGTTTTGCAGTCGTCTATGAATTTGAGCTGACATGCCTTCCAAGGATCGATGAGATTTATAGTTTCTCGTGCGGAGGCGGAAATTTCGATGTCATCGTTGAAGCCACGGGACTCGCGCCGCTGACATATAGGATAACGACATTCAACGGCAGTCCGATGCTCATTGAAAACGGCACTGTTAATGTGTTTAATGGTCTGTCAACCGGATCATATAATTTCCAGGTCGAAGATGCCTGCCATAATATCGTCAACCGTATCTATGACATTTCAGAGCCATTCGTATTTGGGATCACCGGGAACAATGTTTGCCCCGGAGAAAATGCGCAGTTGACGGTGCCCGATTTTCCTTTTTTAAACTACGAATGGTACAAATCCACAAATCCGACACAGATCTTAGGTACATCCGCTGTGCTTAATTTTACGCCGTTCAACGCAGCCGCCGCCGGAATTTATAATGTTCGGATATGGCACGACGATCCGCTTTCATGCCTTGATGTCACGCTGAACTATACATTATCGGTTCCTGCCACCCCGGTTGCGGGAACAGGTTCGCCACAGAATATTTGCGGAACACCGCCACAGATCGACCTGTTTACGCTTTTGGAACCTCCGTTCGACCTCAGCGGACAATGGACAACGAATGCGCCGGGAGCGATTTCAGGTAATGTGTGGTCGTCCGCTAACCCGTTGTCCGGAAGTTACGATTTTACTTATTCGATTGTCGGAGACTGCCAGTCGGCCGTTGCGACTTCAACATTGACGTTCAATCCGCAGCCTTTGGCACCGCTCATTGACGGTGAATTACAATTGTGTGAAGGCAGCGAGCTTCAGCTTAGCATCAACGCCGCGTCGAACACGGTATATCAATGGCAGGGGCCAAACGGTTTTTCGCATACGGGAAACACGGTGGTCATTCCTGATGTCACCCCTGCGATGAGCGGAAATTATTCGGTCACTGCGGTCTTGGGAAATTGCGGGTCGGAACCTGTACTTGTTTCAGTTGCAATTTCGCCATCGCCTTTATTCACCATCGAGCAGTTATGCGACGGCAGTTCTGCAATCCTTCAGGTTTCGTCACCGATGGGAATGCCTGATGATTCGATGTATGAATTCAACTGGATGGGTCCAAACGGATTCTCCGGCGAAGGAAACCCTTTGATCATTACCGGGCAAACTGCCGGAAGTTACAATCTTGAAGTCGTCGGACTCGGCGGCTGTGCAACGGATTTTCCTGTGGAAGTGATCCAAACCGTATGCGCGATCCCACTCGGAATTTCACCTAACAATGACGGCAATAACGACAGCTTCGACCTCACGGGCCTTGGCGTCGAAAACCTCAAAATATTCAACAGGTATGGCTTGACGGTATTCGAAAAATCGATATACAAAGACGAATGGAACGGCCAGGATTATAACGGTAATCCGCTTCCATCTGCAACTTATTATTATCTGGCGCGATTGAATACGGGAGAAGCGAGGACCGGATGGGTTTATGTGATGCGCGAATAGTCGGAACGGATTACCTTAGCGGTTTTCCTTGATCATCGCATCGCGGACTTTCTTAAAAAGATCAGACGAGTACACAAAGTCGACTATCGCCTCATTGTCGGTCCGGAAAACTTCATCTTTTGTTCCTTCCCAGGCTTTTAATCCGTTTTTCAGAAAGACGATCTTGTCGCCGATCTCCATAACCGAATTCATGTCGTGCGTATTGATGACCGTCGTCATATTGTATTCCTGCGTGATTTCCTGGATGAGGTTGTCGATCAGGATCGCGGTCTTTGGATCGAGGCCGGAGTTAGGCTCATCGCAAAAAAGGTATTGGGGATTGTTGACAATGGCCCGCGCAATGGCGACCCGCTTCTGCATTCCGCCCGAGATCTGCGATGGCAGTTTATGATCGGCATCAACCAAGTTGACGCGTTTTAGGACGATGTCCACGCGATCGCGAATCTCCGACTTGCTTTTGGTCGTAAACATCCGCAACGGAAACGCAACATTTTCGGCGACCGTAAGCGAATCAAACAGCGCACTTCCCTGGAAAACCATTCCGATCTCTGTGCGGAGTTCACGTTTTTCATTTTCGCTCATCTGCCAGAAAAATCTGCCGTCATAGGAAATGGTTCCCGCATCAGGCTTGTGGATGCCAAGAAGCGTTTTAAGGAATACGGTTTTCCCCGATCCGCTTTGCCCAATGATAAGGTTCGTTTTTCCCGCCTCAAGCGTGGTCGAAATCCCTTTGAGCACTTTTTGCCCGCTGAACGATTTTTCAAGGTTTTTGACGTCAATCATCAGGTAAGGAGCAATTGGGTTAATATGTAGTTGATCACGATGATCGAAACGGATGTCCAAACGAACGATACCGTACTCGCTTTTCCAACTTCAAGCGCGCCGCCTTTCATGTAATAGCCGTGAAAAGCCGGAACTGTCGCGAGCAGTATCGCAAATACGAATGTTTTGATGAAAGCATATGCGATGTGAAACGGAATGAACTCCATCTGTATTCCTTCGACAAAATCCGAACTTGCCCCAAATCCGCCATAAACCGCAGCGAGCCATCCGCCAAGAATTCCGAGAAACATTGCGATTCCGATGACGAAAGGGTAGAGCATGACCGCCACAAGTTTCGGGAAGACAAGATAGTTGAGCGAATTGACGCCCATGACTTCAAGCGCGTCGATCTGTTCCGTTACCCGCATCGTTCCAATGCTTGACGTAATGAACGAACCCATTTTCCCGGCCATGATGATCGAAATGAATGTCGGCGCAAACTCAAGCACCACCGACTGCCGTGTCGCAAAACCAATCAGGTATTTGGGGATAAGAGGATTTGTCAGGTTGAGCGCAGTCTGGATCGCGACAACACCGCCGACGAAAAATGATATAAAGCACACAATTCCAAGCGACCCGATGATCAGGTCATCAACTTCCTTAAAGATCAAACCACGCATCACCGACCATTTCGTCTGTTTTCGGAAAATTTCCGGCCACATCAGGAAATAGCGCCCCATCTGGGTCAGGTATCGGATTAGCATCATAGGTCAAAAATTATCGCTAAAATAGGCATTAGTTCACAGTTTATAGTTTAGTGTTTGGAGTTTTTTGGCTTGGCCGTGCCGTCTCCATTGCATTTCGCCGTCGGGCTGTACGTTATAGTCCTCGCCTTTCCGGCTGCGGGCTGCCACTCCCGATAGCTATCGGGATCCCTCACGCAGGAACTTCCATTCAAAGTTCGTTGATCATCATTCAAACTTCCATCAAACTTTAAGACCGCAATTATCTACTTAAAATGTCCCCGCCGATTATTATTTACCTAAATTTATATAACAAACTAAAAATCAGTCAAATGAAAATCAAAACTACTTCAATGCTGCTCTTTTGCGGCTTTTTTTGCCTTGCCCAGGATCCGTCGATCGAATGGCAGCAAACCATCGGCGGAACGGATGCCGATATTCTCAATTCCTTTGAGCCGACTCCCGACGGCGGAAGCATTGTCGCAGGTTATTCCATTTCGGGTATTGGTGGCGATAAAACCGAAGCCGCAATGGGCGGACAGGATATTTGGATAGTCAAGCTCGACAGCGATGGAAACATCGAATGGCAGAATTCAATCGGAGGTACCGGTGATGATTTTGTCAATTCGGTCAAACCGACAACTGATGGCGGGTATATCGTATTCGCAGGCTCAAATTCAAATATTTCAGGCGATAAAACCGAGGACTCACGTGGCGGCCTTGATTTCTGGATCATCAAGCTCGATCCGGCAGGCGCCATCGTCTGGCAGCGCACTTATGGAGGCAGCGCACCGGATTTCGATACATATGGCCACGAAACTCCGGATGGCGGTTACATTGTCGGCGGATATTCGGATTCAGGCATTTCAGGAGATAAAACCGAGGCCTCGAACGGGCAGCGCGACTTTTGGATCATGAAATTGACCAGCACAGGCGCGATGACATGGCAAAACAGCATCGGCGGCAACCTGATCGACAGGCTGCAGGCAATTGTACTGACATCCGATGGTTATGTTGCGGCGGGCTTCTCAACGTCAGACGCATCCGGTGATAAATCGGATCCTTCTCACGGCGGGACGGATTATTGGATCGTA
>CBDUBP010000222.1:0-4546 GCA_965365415.1 uncultured bacterium
AGGTATTGACGAGCTCAAAATCTGCAATTGGATCGGCCTGGTTCAAGGCGGTTGAAATATCCACCGTACATCCGGTCACTGATGTCATCGTACAGGGATAAGTCTGCCCTTGCAGCGGATTATTGACAAAGATCGACCGCGTCGTTTCACCCGTATTCCATTGATATTGTACAAAGCCAATTGGCGCGGTAAGCTCAGCACTGAAAGACCCCGAGCAATAATTTGCATTGATCGCAAGCGGCGAACAGTACGCGTCAACGTATGCGTATCCGAAATGACCGCCGAGGGAGCAATCGCCCGTCGAAAATTCAAGAATGATGTTTTGTCCGAGATACGGCTCAAGATTCAAACCGACAGTCGTCCAGTCGCGGTAACGTATAACGGCACCCCCTGCCTCACACGTCTGGAAACCTTCAAGATTCTCAGCTGCCGCGACAGTGTATTGTCCACATGCGGGATCGATCAGATTGCCGGCTGAATTTAGTACACGCAATTGAAACCGCGGCTGTTCGTATTCTTCATGGCCCGGATCTTCTAGGACGACAGCATATTTATAAATGAAAAGCGTACTTGATGCAGTAACATTCAAAGAATACGAAAGTGATTCTGCCTCGCCTCCTGTATTGTTGTTGCCGAGGCGCGCCGAATAAGTTCCGCCCGGTGCCACGACCGAAACAATGCCACATGTATAAGGATCGACATCTGTGCCGGTCATAATCGTGTGCCGTCCGCCGATCACACCGTCATTATTGGTATTGATCGGACAGCAATATCCTGTGCTTCCCATCCATCCGTCCAGGGTACCCTGCTCGAAATCCGAATTTGTGCATGACGAAACCTGTGCAGAGACCGAAAGATATGAGAATATCAAAACAAAAATGTAGAGACTTCGTGTGTGCATGGAAAGCCGAATTTGGAAATTGGATTTGGACAGCCAAGAACCAAAAAAAGCAGTGAAGAAATCTACGGTAAAACCACATCATCGATTAACCGTGCGAAATTTCAGATTAAAGGCATCAGATCGCTTGGTATATGTAAGTAAAATACTATAATAAGAAATTTAAACCCTTTTATAGTGTGTCGCAGAAAGGCCGCGGAGGATGGCAGCACTTTGCTCGGCGGTAATGTCGCGTTGTGCTTCACCAAGCATTTCATAGCCGACCATGAATTTTCGTACCGTGGCAGATCGGAGCAGCGGCGGATAGAAATGCATATGGAAATGCCATTCCGGATGCTCTTTGCCGTCAGTCGGCGACTGATGTATTCCGGCAGAATACGGAAAAGAGGTATTGAATATATTATCGTAGCGAACGGTAAGATTTTTAATGGCTAAAGAAAAAGATTTTATCTCCTCGTCCGTCATCTGTGATATATCGCCAAAGTGGCGCTGACTGATGATCATGGTTTCATAAGGCCAAATTGCCCAATACGGAACCAGCACAACAAAATGTTGGTTCTCGTAAATGATGCGCTCGCGGCGGGAAAGTTCCTCCTGCAGATAATCTGTAATCAGGCTGCGGCCATTGGTTTCAAAATATTTGAACAGGTTTTCCTGCGTTTTCCTGATCTGTGTCGGAAGTGCCGACTGCGCCCAGATCTGGCCATGAGGATGCGGATTGCTGCAGCCCATGACGGCGCCCTTGTTTTCGAAAATCTGGACGTGATTGATAAAATCTATCTTCCCTAATTCGATGTACTGACGACGCCATTCATATACGACTTTTTCAATCGCATCGGCATCCATTTCGGCAAGGGTTAGATCATGCCTCGGTGAAAAACAAATCACCTTGTTGATGCCGCGCTCAGGTTCGGAACGGAATAGTTTATTGCCGTCGGCAGGGTTTTGCGTTTCTTCTTCAAGCAGCGCCGGGAAATCGTTCGAAAAAACGAATACGTCTTTATAATTTTCGTTCTCGACGCCGTTTGCCCTGATGTTGCCGGGGCACAAATAACACGCAGGATCAAACTCCGGAAGATTGCTTTGGGGCACGGCTTCATTCTGGCCTTGCCATGGGCGTTTTGCACGATGCGGCGATACTAGGATCCATTCGTCGAGCAGCGGATTGTAACGCCGGTGCGGATGTTCGGTCGGATCGAATTTCATAATCGTTCGAATGATGTCCCGTCGGAAATTGCAACCTTGTAAGGCTTGAGATCGATATCGAACTTCTCCTTATATGATTTCGATACCACGCTGATGACGTCGTCTTCATGGCCTTTCTCGACAATGTTGATCGTGCATCCACCGAAACCGCCGCCCATCATCCGCGCGCCGAGAACACGTTCGTCCGATCGCACGGCATTGACCAGGAAATCCGTTTCATCACAACTTACCTCATATTCATTCGAGAGTCCGTCATGCGTTTCATACATCAGTTCGCCGAGTTTCCGGATATCGGATTTATCCAAAGCGTCGACAGCATCAAGGACGCGCTGGATCTCCCAGACGACATACAGGCAGCGCTTAAAAGTCGTTTCACCCAGTTGATCGCGCAGCGCAATCACATGTTCTTCCCTGCATTCGCGGAATGTCCGCACTTCAGGGAATTTTGCGCGAATGATCGCAAGCCCGTTTTCGACTTCCTGGCGACGTGAATTGTATTCCGACGCCTGCAAGGTATGTTTGACATTGCTGTCGAGCAGCAGCAGCGTATAATTCCCGAAATCAGCTTTGTGATAATCGTAGTCGAGCGAATTGCAATCGAGTTTAAAGACGTGGTCTTCTTTGCCAAAGAGGTTGGCAAACTGGTCCATGATGCCGCAATTCACGCCAACAAAAGTGTGTTCTGCTTTTTGTCCGATCAGTGCCAATGTTTCCTTGTCGATGCCCAATCCGAACATTTCATTGATGGCATATCCGAAGCCGCCTTCAACCGCTGCCGATGACGAAAGCCCGGAACCGATCGGGATGCTGCTTGTAAAGGCAAGCCGGAATGCCCTAACGGTATGGCCGGCCTGCTGGATTCCCGACAACACGCCGAGAAAATAATTCACCCACATTTTGTCGACCGGTTCAGGTTTTACCGATATGTCGAACTCGTATCTGTCGTTGATGTCGCCTGCGATAATCGTACATTTCGAATCTCGACTTTCAGATATGACCACGCACACATATTTGTCGATTGCTGCCGGCAGCACAAATCCATCGTTGTAATCGACGTGTTCGCCTATGATGTTGATACGTCCCGGGGAAAAGCAAATATATTCAGGGCTTTCTCCAAAAGCATCCTCATAGAATCTGATCGATTGATTTGCAAGTTCCTTTTTCATTCTGCTGACATTTCAAATTTCCACGATGTATGCTGGCGATAGATCTCGCCTTTGGGTAAATATGCGCTCGGAAACCCAAATTGATTCGGGGCATCGGGATAATTCTGCGACTCGAAGCAGATCCCGCTGTGCTGATGATAATCGGCCCCGTGTTTTCCGTTGATTTTCCCAAAGCAGTTTCCGCCTACATAGATGTGAAGCGATGGCTGATCGGACTTGACGATCAATTGTAATCCCGAACTCTTGCTCGAAAGTATCGCGGCAGGCTGCATTGGATCGCTGATGATGAAAGAATCGTCAATGCCAAAAAATGGACTTTTTCCACCTCCCGAGAAATCCATCCCTTTTGTTGATGCTTCCACGATATTTCCCGAAGGTATGTTGTTACTGTCTATTTCGAGAAGGCGAGAAGAGTTGATCATTAAATCCTGAATCCTCAAATCGCCTTTATGTCCGTCGAGATTAAAATAACTATGCTGTGTCAGGTTTACGACTGTATCTGCATCTGATGTGGCTTCATAGTCGATATTGATCTGATTGTCATCAGTGATCGTGTAAGTCACCAAAACCGTCATCGTTCCCGGGAAACCTTCTTCACCGTCGGCGCTGACATATCTTAGTGAGATGCTGTTCGATTTCAAGGATTGCACAGTCCACAATACCCGATCGAAACCGTTGATTCCACCGTGCAGCGTATTTCCATTATTGTTTACGTTTAGCCTGATCGTTTTATGATGCAGGTTAAAAGTTCCGTCTTTGATACGGCCCGAATATCGTCCGATGACGGCGCCAAAATAGGGTGGGGCAGGCAATGTCTGGGATTCGATATAGTCGCCGATCGTATCGAATCCAAGGACCACGTCGATCAGTCCGACTTTCGACGGGATCCGCAGGGAATTGATCACCGCACCAAATGTGATTACGGACATCTCGACGCCGTGCTGATTCGAAATTTCGTAAACATCCACGCGGCGGCCATCGGGCAGTACGCCAAAAATGCGTCCGCCGAATTCATCGACCGCCATCAGTTTGTTTTCCATCATTGCCCGTCAGAATAATTTCGTGAATCGAGAAGCCCTTCGGGAACCTCGAGTTCGCCGGTTGTCGGATGGATGATTCCGTTTCGTTCATCCTCGATATTCGTCGCTTGCGTATATACATCGCCCGCGATCGCGCGCTTCCTGAGTTCTTTTTTGTACTGAAGGATCTGCTCAGCACGTCCTTCGCTGTCTTTCGGCCCGCCATAATCCGTAAAACCAAATCCGCCCCATTCGCT
>CBDUBP010000223.1:0-4511 GCA_965365415.1 uncultured bacterium
TGAATTCCGGAACCAGCTAAGCGTCAGCGAACGATACGCACGGTCGTCGGCGGCCAGTTCCTTGACGACATCCATCTCGGTTTTGGCGTGCGATAGCATGTCGATGAAATTGTAGACGATCGTCACGAGATCATTATTCTTAAACGATTTGAAATTGTCGACCAATTTCTTGCCGCCGCTGAAATTCGTGATTTTAAAATAATCGTGTTTAATGTTGAGTCCGAGACGTTTAAGATGTGCAGTTAAAAACTCTGCTTCATATAGATTCTTTCCGCCTTCCTCTACATCGTTCTTCCAGTATTGAGGAAATTGCTTCTCCATTTCGAGCGGCATCAAGCCCGAAAAAATGGCGTTTCGCGCATATTGCGTTGCCGTCGGAAGGATCGCATAATAAGGCGTTTCCTTTTCGAGCCGGTAATGATTTGCGACAACACTCTCAAAAGCCTTCCATTGATCGTATCGTAAATTGTCGATAACAACAAACAGTACGGGTTTGTCCTTTTTCGTGATTTCAGGCACTACGAGCTCGCGGAATAACGTATGTGACATTACCGGTCGGTCGGCTTTTGGCGCAAACCAGTCCTCATAATTGCGTTCGATGAATTTTCCAAACTGTGAATTGGCCTCAACCTTTTGCGAATCGAGGATCTCACTCATTCCCTGATCTTCGATGTTTTCGAGCTCCAGTTCCCAGAAAAGCAATCTTTTGTATAGATCGGCCCATTCTTCCCAAGTGTTCACCATCGACATGTCGACCGCAATTTTCCTAAAAGTTTTCTGATAATCCAAAGTGGTTTTTTCAGATATCAATCGCGAATTATCTAGATTTTTCTTTATGGCAAGAAGTATCTGATTAGGATTCACCGGCTTGATCAGGTAATCGGCGATTTTCGATCCGATCGCCTCATCCATGATAAATTCCTCTTCGCTCTTTGTGATCATGACAACGGGAGTCGACGCCTTTTTTTCTTTGATTTCTGCCAGTGTTTCAAGTCCGTTCATTCCGGGCATGTTCTCATCCAAAAACACGATATCGAAATCACCGTCGGGGAAGATATCTACAGCGTCGCGGCCATTATTGCAGGTCGTGACATCGTAGCCCTTCTTTTCCAGAAACAGGATGTGCGGCTTGAGAAGATCGATCTCATCATCAACCCAAAGAATCTTTATTTTTTCCATCGAAATTTTATTGACGCGGCAATTTAACGATTAATGAATGTTGCGGTTCTTAAAGATATTGTAAAGTTAGCGAACGCGCGGGTTTACTGTAACATTTGTATTGAATTTTATAAGGGAAGCAGTCTTCGGTTGATCTAATTTTACTTCTTCTAAAATTATGAACCATGATAAACGAAAAAGAAAACCAGGACCACAGCGAAAACGAGCAAAATATGGAATTTACCCGCAATCATCAGGATCGCGAATTCCATAACATCACAGGTGAAGGCGAGGGAATGATGCCGGAGGATCTCGATGGAGAAGTTGAGCGCAAGTTTGAGCAAAACGACTCCGAGACCGACCTGTATCCGAACACGGTTACGGGAAACCGTGTCAGTGCCATGGATCGAAAGGAAAACTTTACTGATGAAAACTACGGCGCTACCGGTCAGCGTACGCTGAAAGATATCATCAGGGAAACCAAAAGCAACGAAAGCGAAAAAGAAAATCAATAAATGTATGGAAGCAGCTGAAAAGAATAATTGGGACCGTGCCAATCACCAGGGCGACAACATCAATTATAATTCCGACGAAGCGGACGAAAAATACCTGCGCGAAGATGTGCGCTATTCTGATGAAGAAGAAGAAGTAAATCCGAACAAAGACGCCGACGGCTACGGCAGCGAATCGGCAAGGTCCGACCACAGCCATTATGATTCGGGATTTGGCAGCCGCACCGGAAACAACGATTCCGATCACAAGTATACAAGCACGAGGAGCCGCGAAAATCTTGGTGGCGGAAATCACGGGGCCTCCGGAAGGTCGTCGGGAAATATGGAATCGCCGGACTAGTGCGCCAATTGTATGACAGAACATCCCGCCAAAACAAAATCCTTATATCCATATCAACTCGAAGATATGGAAACGATCTTTGACAGATTGTCGCATCGGCCGCCGAATTACCGGTTGCTTTACCAATTGCCGACCGGCGGTGGGAAGACTGTAGTTTTCTCGGAAATTGTCCGAAGATATATCGGCGAATTCGGAAAAAAAGCTATCATCCTGACGCACCGTCAGGAACTTTGCGCGCAGACTTCACGTACGCTGAAAAGCATCGGTATCCCCACCAAAATGATCACAAGTTCGGTAAAGCAAATAAAGCCTGTCAATGAATATCAAGTTTATGTAGCGATGGTTGAGACGCTGAAAAACAGGTTGAAGGAGAAAAAGATCTTTACAGGCGATATCGGTCTTGTCATCATCGACGAGGCGCATCACAATTCCTTCAGGAAACTGCTGTCGAAGTTTGCCCATGCGTATGTGATCGGGGTAACCGCCACGCCGCTCAGTTCCGATCCCGATAAACCGTTGAAGCGCGATTACAACGAACTGATCATCGGGAAAAGCATTTCATCGCTAATAGAAAAAGGTTTCCTCTCGCGCGCCGTAACGTTTGGACATGATGTCGACCTGAGCGGATTAAAAACAGGAACATGGGGCGATTTCACGATGCAGTCTTCCGATATTTTGTATTCGTCGGAAGCCATGCTCGAACTATTGCTGACATCTTACAAATCGAAGGCAAATGGAAAGAAAACGCTCATTTTCAATAATGGGATCCACGCTTCGAGGAAAGTCTGCGATCATTTTCTGGCCGCCGGATATCCGATCAGGCATCTCGACAACAGGACGCCTTCCGCCGAACGATCGGAGATATTAAAATGGTTTCGAAAGACGCCCGGAAGCATCCTTACATCGGTGTCGATCCTTACAACGGGTTTCGATGAGCCGTCCGTTCAGGCAGTGATTCTGAACAGGGCAACAAAGTCGATGACACTTTATTTTCAGATGATAGGCCGCGCCTCGCGACGCACGAAAAACAAAAAGATCTTTACGATCATCGATCTTGGAAACAATGTTTCGCGCTTCGGGAATTGGAGTGAACCTGTGGATTGGCAAGACGTGTTCAACCATCCCGAAAAATATTGTTACAACAATTCGGAAGCTGAAAAAACTGCGACAAACTATGCTTTTCCAGTGTCGATCCGAGGTCATTTCCCAAAAACAACCGATTTTTCATTCGATATGGAACGCGAATACAAGACGGTGACAGAAGATGGCCGCAAATCGATCAATGCGATCAGGCAATCGATTCGGCAGCATGCAGTGATCTGCATCGCGAATGCGGAATCCATCGCTGAAGCGCGAAAGCTTGCCAACGTTTTGGAAGCAGATATTGCCGAGAGGGTAAAAATTTACCTTCAGCTGATCGAGAATACGACAAAAAGCTATCGTGACTGGCTTCTGGAGGATTATAAACAGCGGCTGAACATTCTGATCGGTAAGATTTTTAATAAGATCGATGCTCAAATTCCTCATGATCTGGTCAAATTGCAATAATGATATATAAACGCTTATTTTACATTGTAATAATAGCCTATCAGGCGGAAAACCAATAACATGAAAAGTTTAAATTTTTTCAAAGCTGTTTTTATTGCTGCAGTTTTGTTTTCGTCGTGCAGCGATGATGACAACAATGACGGATCGGAAGCCACCGATCAGGACTTGCTTCAGGCAACGGCTGTGATCGATTATGTCAATGAGTCCGATTTCCAGACATCGAATGACGTGGCCAACAACAACGACAGTTTTCGGGTGCAGGGCCCAAACGGAGCCGGCCAGAGCATTTGCGCCGATATTACGATCACAACCAATAATGGTGGATTTCCCAAGGTCTTCACACTTGATTTCGGTGATGGATGTACCGACAATCTTGGCATCGAACGCCGCGGAAAACTGATCATCACACTTACGGGAATGGTGCTGGCAAACGGAAGCACGATGACGATCGAACGCGATAACTATTTCATCAACGATTATAAAGTTGAAGGTGCGGTTGAATTTACCAACATTACCACCGATCCTGCCATACCGACATGGACAAGGACAATCGAAAACGGTACGGTTACTACTCCGGAAGGAGTTGAGTATGATCATGCAGGCACGCGCACAGTGCGGCAGATTGAAGGCGTTGCAACGCTGATCATGCTGGATAATGTCTACGAGGTGGTTTCGGGAATGCATTCAGTGACGGGCCCCGGCGGAAATACCCTAACTGCAACAGTAACTTCACCTTTGATAAAATCTTACATGTGTCCGTTTTTATCCAGTGGGGTTCTCAATCTTCAGGGCGAGTGGCTTGACGGAGACCTCGATTACGGGAACGGCGATTGCGACCCGGCCGCTATTTATACTCACGAACCAACAGGAGAAAGTTACAACGTAATCCTGAACTAGCATACCGCCAATGAAATCCCGATCGTCGGGAAATCGGAAGGCGTGATAATAAAATG